>CAZSNS010000059.1:0-11411 GCA_964608515.1 Hadarchaeota archaeon (SeqCode) | reverse complement strand
TCTTTCTTAAGTTCACCCAACCTAATAAAACGACGGGTGCTCAAATTCTCAACATTAGCTTTCGGAAAAGTCTCCATCTCCTCCCCATCAAAACTAGAAGGAACATCAGAATGAGCCTCCAATCGCTTGTAAGCCATCTTACCCTTCTCCTTCTTCATCGGAAGCATCCCCCTAACAGTCTGCCTAACCAAATCCCCCGGACCCTTCAACTGAAAAGGACCCTGAGTAGGATCAACCAAACTCCTAATCTTAGTCCAAGCATCATACTCATTCAAAGTAGACTTATCCTCACCCGAAATAACAGCCTTATCAGCATTCACAACCACCACTTCCTCACCCTCAATCAACTTCTTTGCTATCCGACTCGAAAACCGGCCTAGGACTAAATCTTTTGCGTCTACTATCATAATTATCACTCCATGATGCTTATGTTACTACCTTCTGGGTTCTTATCTAATAATTGCTCTATACTTAGTAATTCCCCTCCAGCATCTTGAATTCTTCTTTGAGCTCTGTTTGAAAAGTTAAAAGCTGCGACCGAAATTGAATGATCTAATTTTCCTGAACCGAGAACCTTTCCAGGAACAACGACCGTCTCCCCCTCCTCAGTATTTCGATTCAGTTGACTGATATTGACCTCAGCCCTGGCTCTATTTGAACTGTTCAATCGCTCCGCTAAATCATCCCAAATATCGACTTCTAATTCTTTACTCTTCTTTCGCAACTTTCGAATTAACCCGCGCAATATTGGGTTCGTCGGTCTATTTCCCTTACTCATTTTCAACACCTGTACGAAGTCGTTATGTCCGAACAGAGTTTAAGTAAATTGGGGTTACTTCGGAGTTAGTTTATAACCCTTAACCCCCAAGTCGTCAAAAAAGTCTACTTTTTTCTCTTATTTAACTTTCTATCTTTCTTTTCACAGGTTCGATTTTTTATAGAGAGAAAAGCAGTCTGTTCAGAAAAAATAACAATACTCGACTGACTGAGTTTTGCAAACTTCCAGAACTTTCGTATCTAAAAAAATTATTTCTCAAATTAATCTGCCGAAAAAGCAAAAAACACACTCAACGAATCTATCTAAAAAAGTCAAATTTGTTTGTTTCAGATTTCTCCTTAGGTTAAAAATCAAACCCGCCAAACTGTTCCACTCCATAATAAGTACCCAAGTATCCTCCTAAAACGGTCAATCCCCAAAACCAAATCAACCTTTGGAGCAAAACTACCGAAGCGGCCATAGCTGGACTAATACCCAATAACACGAAAGCCGACACAAAGGCTCCTTCATAGATTCCGAGTGAGCCTGGGGTTATCGGGATAAATAAAGCTATATGGACAATACCTAACACAACGAGAATATGTAGGAAGGAGACGGTCTGACCAAGGGATAGGAATATGAGGAAGTAAGCAAATATATTCAAAGCCTTATCTAAAGCTACTGTTGAAAGACCTTTGAAAAGCGATTTCTTATCATTCAAACACATTCTGAAAGAAGCCTGAAATTCTAAATATTTTTCTTCTATCGAGTCCTTTCTCCTTCTTAAGAACCCTATTTTGGAAGAGAGCCACTCAATAAACCTAATCACATAATCAGACCCTCTATACACCCCAGAGATAGCAAGCAAAATTAAAACCATAACAACTCCGAAGCCAAATAATCCTAAAAGTAACCAAGAAGGAGGGCTCATAACGAAAGGTATCAGAGTTATAGTCAAGATAACAAATATTATTGTAGTCACTACCAGAACCGATCCATCCACAAGAACCGATGCTAAACCGTCACTATATTTTACCCCATTTCTCTTCTTTAGCAAGTAAGCTCTAACAGGTTCTCCACCCATTTTCGTAAACGGGGTAATATTGTTAAGCGCAAGCCCTACAACCAAGTTCCCAATTATCTCTCTAGATTTCACACTATACCCCTGTACGTTTATAAAAGTCTTCCAACGATAAGCCCAAGCTAAAATGGAAGCAGCAATACATACACCAGCAAGAGAATATAAGATAGGATTGGCAGATAAGATAGTTCCTAAAACCTTTCGGATATCTAAAAAGTAAAAGAAAACCACAACCAAGATTCCAGTAGCTACGGAAAAACCAAACACGGTTTTCTTATTCACGAATCCACCACCAGCCAAGGAACTTCCCTAAGAAAATCATCACCGAGAAGTTCATGACCAAACTTCCCATCCTCCCCCAAATAATCACCATGATCTGAAGTAATAACAGTCACACCCTTCAACTTTGAAACTAATTCCGAAACACTCTCAAGAACAAATCTCAAATTTTCTCTATAATATCTCCTCAACCCATCGACACCATACTCATCGGCTACAGCTTCGTACTCGTTTTTGGCAAGATTAATTATGGGTCTTAAAGATCTCCTCAAAGCAACGGCTCTATTATTGCCCAAAAGTCTCACCATAAAATTCGCCACTTTTCTCCTAATTCCCAGATAAGGTTTTTCAATATACATTCCACGATTTAACGGACCAATAGACAAAAACGGATAATGAGGTTGGATATAATGAATTACATATCGATTTCCCGGATTCTTTAAAAACTGATCAATAGCGCAGGAAGTCACATTTTTCGGAGGAACTGTTTTCAAACATTCATCCCATTCACTTTCCCACAAATCTTCTATTTCTTCAAAATGTTCAGAAGGATTAAAATTCCAATAAACCCCCCAATCCATTCCAACCGAATTTATATAAGGATTAGCAGAAACATAGGTCAAGTCATATTCTCCATCCCAAGTCTTTTTCAACCATTCTTGAGTTCGATGCCCCTCTGACTCAACCTTTACTAAATCCCCATCCAAATATTCTTCATAAACTTTCTCAAAATAATCGAAGCGACAAGCGTCGAGAATTATGAGATTATCCCAATCCTCTTCATGAATTAATTCTTTTTGCGATCTCATTCTCGCCACACTCACTTATTTTTAATTTCACCAAACAGGCTAAGATACTGTCAGGCTAAGCTATTCTTATGAGCGGTTATATTTCAAAATTTGGGAGGTAAACTACCTGATCGAGTTTATTGAGGAAGAACTCTCTAAAGCTATCATTTACTTTTATGAAAGCCAAGAGAAAGCTCAAGAGCTTCAAAGATTGAGAGGGTCCGAAGCCAAAACTTAGCTTGGGTTAGTTTTTACGATTGTTATAGGTTTCTCAACTCATTTCTCAGATATACCTAGAAATTATCTCCATATACACCACTTTCTGTTAAAAAGTAATTTTACTTATCTTTTCCACAAAAAAGAAAACTTTTCCAACTTAAATCTAATTTTCTTTAATGAGAAACTTGCACGACCCCATCTTTCGAAAGAAAATCATTTCCCCCTGCAATATTCTCTACTGAAGAATCCGAAGTCTCATAAGTGCCGACGGAACCAACTTCAAAATCTACGAGTTTTGAATCACCAATGTCACTCAGTGGAACTTCTATTTCCAATCTTGATCCATTTATTTTGTAAGTTCCTTGGAACTCTTTTTCTTCTCCATTTTTATAGTCCGTCAAACTAACTTCATATCCCGTATCAAGAATACTAAAGGAAAGAACATTTGTTTGATTGACTGTTTCTAAAACAAAAATATACTGATGTTTCTCTTTCTGTGAAGAAAAAGACCGTGGAATATCCTCTGCTACATCCAAAGTAATTACTAAACTTTCACCGTTAACAGAAGAAAAATCAACTTTAACCATATCAGCATAAGCCGAGGCCAAACCGTCTTTTGAAGGTTCAAAATCGTTTAAGTCGTCCGTCGCCCCCATGATAAAATGGGAATCTATCTGATTTTCGATAATATCTCCATCTTGCAAAAAAGTTCCCATACTTGTAACTGTCATAAGTATAGCGAATGCCCCCGCTATCGCGAAGCTAAACTTTCCAAAATTTTTATTCATATAATCACCCCCTAATTTCCGTTTCGGATACTAAAATTTCTAATAAAAGGAATATTTGCCCCTTTCTTAAGTAAAGCTTTGATATAATTTGGCTTATAACACATCCTTTCAAATTCTCCAGTCAGCTTGTAGGCAAGAGAATATGAATCAAAATTATTCACCGTCTGAATATACACACTTACTCTTGACAATTTTCCCTCATCCCCACTTTAGAAATTTCCAGGTTGTAATAAAAGGGAGTCTGAGAGAGAAATTCGTATTTTACTAATAACTAAGCAAAAAACCTTCCATTTACACAAAAAAATCCGAATATTATTTAAAAATCAACCAATTCACCCACTCTGACTTTTTCATTTTTACTTTAACTTAACAATCGAATCGAGGGTGAAATTAAAGCTGGACTTTAATCAAAATAATAAACAATGACCTTATGGTAGTATGAATAACAAAAACCACAAGTTCACAATCAAAGAAAAAGCCATCAAGAAGATTCAAGAAAACCCTGACGTAGACCTATCCAAAGAATTCCTCAATTCAAAAGATATCGAAACAATACTAGGAGCTATTGACAATCCTCGAGACAAACTCTTAGTATCTCTTTTATGGGAAACTGGAGGAAGAATTAGCGAGATTTATGACCTTTCTCTCAAAGATATTGAAGAACAAAAAGACATCAAATACATCATTCTGAACGGAATGACTGGAAAAAGAAAAATCCCTATTTTCAAAAGTATCTCATTACTTGAAAACTGGCTTTCAGAACACCCGAAAAAGAAAAATCCAAACTCGTCATTATGGATAAACCCCGACGGAGAAAAAATAACGTATAACCAGATAAGAAAAATAATTCAAACCGCAACAGACGAAGCCGGAATACAAAAAATCACCAACCCGCAACATTTCAGACGATCCAGAGCCGCTTACCTATCGAAGATATTATCCCAAAAACAAGTAAGAAACTGGTTCGGCTGGACAGAAGAATCAAATCTTGACGCATTAGAAAATGATTGTTCAGATTGTTCCGGATGCCCGTTCAGCTGTGGTCTAAAATAAATTTGAAAATTTTTCGACATTAGGTTAAAATAAACTATCTCATTTCCATTCTTCTTCCATCGCCTTCATCAATCTTTTCTTTAATTTCTCTGATAATTTATCGAATTCAAGATCTTTTCCTGACAGCAAAGAAGAATTTTTCTTTATATCTCTAACGAATTCAAGCGAATCTTCAACAGACCATCCGTCCTCTACTAGTTGTTTAACCGCTTTCAATTCGGTTTCAATCTTATCTCTTTTCTCCGACAAATTATTTCCCATACTTTCTTCGAATGGTTTTATTCAAATCATTTTCCTCTAAAAAATAAGAGTCTAAACTTGTTTCAACCCTAAATCAACATTATTTTGACTATCCGACCTAGGTTCTAAATCAGATTTTGAGGATTTTTCCGAGTCTTTACCTTTCATCTCATAGTGTTTCTCACACCACCACATACCTACAGCAAGAAAAGAACCTTCCGAACCACATATGCAACATAATCCCATAACGTCATCCCCTTCCGTTTCTTCATTCCTACTATTTCGAATTAAAAGGGATTCTTATCCACAAATCGAGCCTGATTATCATAATTAAAAAAACAACTACTTTCAACTAAAGGAAAAACGACCTCAGTGGGATTATAACTATAAACTTTATTTAACTCCACCAAATTCCAACAACTAGCCCTATAACGAAAGCTGGAGCCGTATAAGGTATAGCGTTTACGAAACCTTTTCCTTCCCATAGTTGGGGAAGTGCTTTTTGAGCTTTTTGGAAAAGCTCTTGAACTGATGGAAATCCTGCGTAACCTCCCCACGAAAGGAGGACTGCCAAGGCTAGAATACCCACTGCTATCTTTAGAGCTGTCTTTATTAATAGGCCGCAAACTAGACCAATTAGAAAGGGTATTACTAAAGGTATCAGTCCTTCAATACCTGAGATAGGCATAGCTATTATTTCACCGATTGAATTTTTTGTCTATTTTGCTTAAATATTGTTTGTTTTTGTACCTTATTTTTGTGAAAGACTAATTTTTGCTCTGAATTCGAAAAATTTTACCTGATATGAAGTTTTTTGTATTTTTTTAATCTATTTTTCGAAAATAAGCGCTTTTGCAGGTAAATTTCCGTATTTTATATTCAGGGTTTCTTGTAAGTCTTCTTTTGACAATAGATTTGGAGAGCCTGAAAGGATAACTGCTTTTTTCCAACTATAATCAAGTAAGTTGGACATGAAATCATTGTAAAGCTTTTTAACTTCCTTTTTACTTCCAAGCCTTCTACCATACGGAAGATTTGTTACTATTTTATCATAATCGAGCGATATTTGTGTTGCATCCTTGTGAGTAAAATTTATCTTCACACCTGCCTCTTTTCCGTTTTCTTTCGCCTTCTCAATATACTTTTTAGAAATATCATTTCCAAATATGGAAAGAGTTTCATTCTTCACATTTCTATCTATTTTCCTTCTCATTTTCGCGAATTTTTCCGAATCTAGAAAATCAAAATCATGATAATCATAATCATCTCTAAAAAAATTTGGTACATTATTACCGCTAAGTCCTGCTTCTATGCAAATTGTTCCAGATCCACACATTGGATCGATAAAGGACTCATCCCTATTCCATTCTGACAATCTGATTAAGCAATGAGCTATTGACGGTTTCAGTGGGGCTGGATGATTCTTAACCCTATAACTTCGCTTATGGAGAGAATCCTGACCCGTAGTATCCATAGATATCCAAAAATTTTCGCTTCTTACCTCCCCTCTAAAAATAATATCAGGGTTATCCAAATTCACTCCTAATTCTTTACCTGTATTATTTTTGAAGGAATCTATAATTGCCTGACCTACTTCTCTTTCTACATCCATAGAGGAAAAATTATGAGTGCCGTGTCTCTGGATTCGAGCTGCAAACTTTTGGTCTGAATTTATAAATTTTGAAAAATCAATTTTTGCCAATTTTTGATAAATATCGTCAAGATCGGAAAAACTGAATTTGGCGAGTAATAATAAAACTCTATGGAGAGTTTTTGAGAGATAATTCAATTTTAGTATATCTTCCTCTTCACCTCTCAGTCCTATCATTCCTTGATGTTTTTTCACGCCTCTACTCCCAGTGATTTCCTCAACTTCCTCTAATGCTACTTCTTCAAAGCCTGGAGTAGTCGTAGCTAAAATTTTTATTTTTTCTAAACTTTCGAAAATCTCCATAATATCAAAGTTTAACTTTTATTTTCCAATTTCTAATCTTTTGAATTATCTTCTAATTAACCAATCTTTTTCAAACGATAAAAAATCAGTAATTATGCTATTGAGAAGATTAATTCTCCAAATAAGTCCATAAATAAGTCTGCAATAGTTTGATCAAATTTTTGATTTATGAAAGACGTTAGGTGTGACTACCGTATTTTTTCTTTAATCTATCAAGGTCTTTTTCCATTTCTTCTTCTTGAACTTCCTTGACGTGTTCATCCATTTGTTCAAACGCTTTTTCCAAAACTTCACTTGAGGCATCTACAATGCCGGAAGCTCTTTCTAAGGGTATGTTTACTCCTTTTTTTGTCGGACCTTCATAGGTTCCTTTATCTTTCCATTCTCGAATGTCGAAATAATAGGATCCTTTGAATTCTTTCACTTGGACCTTTACAACGGTTTGATCGTCTTTTCTGATTTCTTCTGATACCAATACTTCATCATCTGACATTTTCCTATCCTCATTATATTCTCTATCTTTTCACAGTGAAAAATCCATCTATAGATTATTCAAAAAATAGACCAATCCCAATTCTCCACATGATCATCAACATTCCCTTCAAGCAAATCGTTTACCCACTCATACAAACTTGTTCCCTCAACCTCTTCACTATAGAACCTTTGTCGACTGAAAAATGTATGATTCCAACCGTGCTCTAAAAATCTAGAAAAACTATCCTTCTGAGATTTTTTAAAATCCAATGTTACATCTCTAAGAATCCTCCTAAAATAAAGTCCAGGATACTTTAGAAAAAGAGGACCAATCACGATATCCATTTGGTCTTCGCAAAAAGCATAGATAGAGTTTGAGTTTTCCAGTATTTTATGCAAACCATAAATTGGCTCTCCCTTTTTTCGAATATATTTTCTAACTTCCGAGGGTAAATTCTGATCCCATCCCCAACAATTTATTGTTCTTTCTAATCCGAAAGCAGGATCTATTTTAGATGAAAGACCTGGACCCGAATCGTTTATGACTGTTATTGGTTTTTGGAATATTTTTTCCGCTTGATAGGTGTTTAGAACTGTCCCATAACCTCCTGCGCTCGAACCGCATAGAACGATATTATCAAATTTGATATTTTGCTCTGCTATCCACTTCAGCGTAGTTGTTACGTTAACAAACCCAGCATGATGGACTGTTTTGCTTTTTGGAATTAAGGGTATCTGGTAATTGATTACCTTATTTCCTGCATGAACATCGCCAGTTGAGTATGGGATGAAAATTATTGTCCAGTTCTGGAAGGGGTTTCGATTCTCTTTCCGATTGAAAACTCCACTATCCTGTTTCGAAGTTTGACTAAAACTAGGATGAAGGGTTCTAACCATTGCCCGAGATGTCAAATAACCCGTACCAGCTCCACCCCCTTGCATATAGACGAAAACATTTTCAGAACTACCTCTGCTAACCATAATATATGTTTCCTCATTCTCTCCATTCACACAAGGATGAGGCAATTCCACTTTATTCCAATCTATCCCATCAGACGAACCATCAACCGGATAATTTTTCAGATTATCCATGCTAGAAATATCGATTTGAAGTGGTTGGGAAACATAAGTCTCTTGAACAACCTCATATTCTCCAGGATATATTTTCCAAGGTAATCCAGAAGCAAAAACAGCAACCCCCAAAGCAAGCAAAATACAAACAATTGCAATTATTTTTTTCTTATCATTCATAAATGTCATAAACTAATTTCTCTGCCGATTTAATAGTTTTAGGTGGAAAAAGTACACTTTATGACCATTTACTTGAATCTCGTATTATTATCTGAGGGTTAAGAATAAAACAAGAAGTACTTATAGTTAAAAAATGAAATAAGACAACCATTTTTCGGAGCAAAAATAACCATGCCTTTAAAAACATCAGAAGAATATCGTGAAAGTTTGAAAGATTTGGAACTTGAGGTTTACTTGTTCGGTGAAAAACTTACAGAAAATATTCACAACCACCCTATCATCAAACCATCCGTCGAATCCATAGCAAAAACATACGAACTAGCTCAAGACCCAAATTATAAAGAACTCTTGACGGCCGAATCTCACCTGTCTGGAGAGGAGGTTAGCCGGTTTACGCATATTCATCAGTCTGTTCGGGATTTAGCGAAAAAAACGAAGATGAATAGATTATTGGGTCGTAAGACTGGTTCTTGTTTCCAACGTTGTGTTGGGATGGATGCTTTGAATGCCCTTTCTATTGTGACTTATAAAATAGATGAGGAAAAGGATAGAAATTATTATGGCAAGTTTGTGAATTTTCTAGAATATGTTCAAAATAATGATCTTGCATGTACAGGGGCTATGACTGATACAAAAGGGGATCGGAGTTTAAGGCCGAGTGAGCAGGAGGATACGGATCAGTATTTGCATGTGGTTGAGGAGAGGGATGATGGTATTATTGTTAGGGGTGCTAAGGCTCATCAGACTGGTTCTATAAATTCTCATGAACTTATCGTGATGCCCACTCGGAATATGAGGGAAGAGGATGAGGATTATGCTATTTCTTTTGCGATACCTTCTGACACTGATGGTTTGAAATATATTTATGGAAGGCATTCTTCCGATCTTCGAAAAGCAAAGGAAGAGAGGATAGATATGGGGAATCCGAAATATAGTGGTCAGGAGGCTTTGATAGTTTTTGATGAAGTTTTCGTTCCTTGGGAGAGAGTATTTTTGTATAAGGATTATGAGTTTGCTTCGGATTTAGTTGAAAAATTCTCATCATATCATCGTCAAAGTTATTCTTGCAAGGCTGGGGTGGGGGGTGTTCTTATAGGTGCCGCTTCGAAAATCGCAGAATATAACGGGGTTAAAGACAGTTCGCAAATTCAAGATAAGTTAACGGAGATGAATCATCTCAACGAAACTATTCATTCTTGCAGTCTAGCATGTGCCCATGAAGGAAAAGAAACAGAATCGGGAACTTATTTTGTAGACCCTCTCAAATCGAACATTTGTAAACTGAACGTAACCCGATACCCGTACAAATTGGCCAGATTAGCGACTGATATTGCTGGTGGTCTTGTAGCTACTCTTCCTTCTCAAAAGGATTATGAAAATCCGGAGACGAAAAAGTATATGGAGAAATATCTTCGCGGGAAGTCTGACAAAGAAACAATGAATAGGATGAAAATACTTCGACTTATAGAAAATCTAACTATCGGAACAGGGGCTAATTTTTACCTTTGTGAGTCTGTACATGGTGCTGGTTCGCCGATGGCTCAAATGTTGATGATTAATCGTCTGGAAAATATTGAGGAAAAAGAAAAAGCGGCGGAAGATATAGCTGATGTTGAAGAAGAATAGTAAAATCAGTTTTTAATTATTCTATAATGAAACTATTTTGTTTCCAGGTTTATTCTTCTTCCCTTAATTCTTTGCATTTTTCTATATTCCATGCAAATCCCTTGTCGTCGACAGGGGTTTCTAGCACCATCGGTTTATCTCGAAGTTTTTCGTGATTGATGAACATTTTCATTCCTTCTTCTCCGATTTCACCTTCACCTATGTGCTCGTGCTCATCTTTTTCCGAACTTTTAGGATGTTTAGAATCATTGAGGTGTAAGAACTGAACATTTTCCAGCCCTATAACTTCATCTAACTCTTCAATGATTTCATCGAGATCATTATTAATATCATAACCAGCCGCATACATATGACCAGAATCCAAACAGATTCCTAGTTTCGAATCATCATATTCCGATTGTTCAACCATAGTTCTAAGTTCTTCGAAGGTCTTTCCCAAAGTAGTTCCTTTTCCAGCCGTATTTTCCAAAAGTAGTTTGACCCCATTTGGAATGTCTAGTTTTGAAAGTCTTTCTGCAATATTTTGAAGACCTTGTTCCGCACCAGCTCCTGTGTGAGCTCCAGGGTGAAAAACATAGTATGGAATTTCTAGCTTTGCAGATGCGTTCAGTTCAGCTTGGACTGCTTCTATTGACTTCTTTCCCAAATCTTCTTTTGGAGTTGCAAAATTTATCAAATAGGTTCCATGAACTATCCAAGGTTTTACATTTTCTTCCTCAGTTTCTTGCCTAAACTCTTCAGCTTCTTCCTCATCCGGTTGGCTAACTTTCCAACCGCGAGGTGAGCCAGAAAAAATCTGTCCACAATTACCTCCAAAATCAATTTCTCGATTTATGGCTTTTGGGAAACCACCTGAAATAGAAACGTGAGCACCTATTCTGAACATATTTTATACTTCTAA
>CAZSNS010000058.1:0-11800 GCA_964608515.1 Hadarchaeota archaeon (SeqCode) | reverse complement strand
CCGAAGACAATGGAGAAGATTGCTTACTTGAACAAGGAATCATATGCATGGGTCCCGCCACGAGTGTGGGTTGTGGAGCCAGATGTACCGAAGTTAACTTCCCATGTAGAGGTTGTTTCGGAACTCCAGAAGATGTAGAAGATCAAGGAGCGAAAATGGTCAGTTTACTAGGCTCTCTAATAGACTCCGAAGACGAGAAAGAAATCGAAGAGATGATTGAGGACATAACCGATCCATTGGGAACCTTTTATTCATACTCATTACCAAAATCATTGTTGCAAAGAAGTAGAAGGTAAAAATTATGGAAAAGATTGAGATTGATCCGGTCACCAGGCTTGAAGGTCATGCGAAAATAGCTATATTTTTGGACGATGAGGGAGAGGTTGAAAACGCTTACTTTCAAGCTCCTGAATTGAGAGGTTTCGAACAATTCTCCATAGGTAGGAACGCGGAAGAAATGCCGAGAATCACAACTTCGATTTGTGGAGTTTGTCCGACCGCTCACCACATGGCTTCAGCAAAAGCTTTAGACGACCTTTACAATGTCGAACCGACCCCGACCGGTGAAAAACTTAGAAGACTCATCTACAACTCTTACACTTTTGCAGATCATTTACTTCACTTTTACTACCTCGGAGGTCCTGACTTCGTAGTAGGTCCTGACGCAGACCCGGCGAAAAGGAACGTGTTAGGAGTTATCGAAGAGGTCGGGATGGAAGTCGGTAAAAAAGTGATTAAACATCGAGGTTACGGTCAAGACATTTTGAAAACTCTCGCTGGAGATCCTGTTCAACCTGTGAGTTGTACGGCTGGTGGTGTTACTAAGGGTATTTCTGAGGATGAGCGTGACACTATTTTGGAGAAGGCTGAGTCGTGTAAGGAGTTTGCACAGTTTACTCTTGATGTGTTTAATGATATTGTGTTGGATAATGAGGATTATGTTGAACTGATTAAGTCTGATCCGTATAATTTGGAGACTCATTATATGGGTTTGGTTGATGAGGATAATCATGTGAATTTGTATGATGGTGAGGTTAGGACTGTTGATACGAAGGGTGATGAGATTGTTCGGTTTGAGGGTGGGGATTATTTGGATCATATTAGTGAGAAGGTTCATGAGCCTTGGACTTATTTGAAGTTTCCGTATTTGAAGGAGAAGGGGTGGGGTGGTATTGAGAGTGGTGATGATAGTGGTATTTATCGTGTCGGTCCTTTGGGTCGTTTGAATGTTTCTGATGGTATGGGTACTCCGTTGGCTCAGGAGGAGCATGATAGGATGTATGAGGTTTTGGGTGGGAAGCCGGTTCATGCGACTTTAGCTTATCATTGGGCTAGGTTGGTTGAGTTGTTGTTTGCTTCTGAGCGGATGGTTGAGTTGGCGAGTGATGATATGATTTTGGGTGATGATGTGAGGAATATTCCTGATTCGGTGCCGAGTGAGGGTGTTGGTGTTGATGAGGCTTGTCGTGGTACTTTGATTCATCATTATGAGACTGATGAGGATGGTGTTTTGGAGGATGTGAATTTGATTGTTGCGACGACTCATAATAATGGTGGTATTTGTATGGCTGTTGAGGAGGCTGCTAGGGGTGTGATTGGTGGTGGGGATGTTAGTCAGGGTGATTTGAATAAGGTTGAGATGGCGTTTAGGGCGCATGATCCTTGTATTGCTTGCGCTACTCATTCGATGCCTGGTAATATGCCGTTGGAGGTTTCTGTTTATAACTCGGACGGCGAACAAATAGCAAACGAAAAAAGACTAGAAAAATAGTTCCTTTCAGATATTTTTAATATTTCTTCTATCTTATTGTGATTGTTAGATTTTGAATTTGATAGGGCAGACATCTTGACATTTTTCACAGTGGGTGCAATTTTTTTCAACTTCCACTTTGTCCTTTTCTAGGTGGATAGCATTTTGTGGACAAATTGATTCACAAACTCCGCAACCAATACATTCATAAGTTCTTTTCAGAAGTTTGAGTCCTTTTTTTCTGTTTTCCTTATCTCCTTTGATTTTTTTAGATGAGATTTCTAGATCCTTATCTTTGAATTTCGCTACTTTTTCACCATTCTTTTCCGTAATTTCATATTCTCCGAGGATCGGGAGTGTTCTTTTCAAATTTTCAATGCTAATTTCTTCACTAAGAACATGTTTTTCGGGTTTTTCTATTGCTCTTAATTTTTCTCGATATCTTTCCGCATCTAAATTTTTAGTTTCTATTTCTAATTTTTCTCCGAGTTCTTTTTTGATGGATGAAGGTTCTTTCCATCTCCATAATCCATGCTTTACCCATTTTTCGGGAAGTTTTTTTTCTTCAGCAAATTCTTTCAATTTTGTTTCAAACCTGTTCCAAAGATCTGGATGTGTCTCTTTAATTAGCGATATCTCGGCAAGACTGGAAGCTGGACAAAGCCAACAACCTATTCTGTCAAAATCCTCGTAAAGTTCATTATATGGTAAGTCCTCTTGGAAGATGTAAAGCCAGACTTCCAATGATTTCCAGTGAAAAATTGGACTGGCTCCCATCTCGTTAGGTATCCACGGGTTTTTCCAAGTTCTTCCTCGATCATGACGGTTTTGGGATTCAAACTTTCTATCGCCGCCAAAAGCTAGAATTGTTTCATCTTCTTCCTCAAAGTTTTCTTCAATAAATTTGGCAATTGGACCTAGTTTACAAGTTTTACAACACCATCGGTAGTCTCGAGCTGGAGGACCAAATTCTTTTACTCCTTTCCAGAAATTATTTCCGGCGTTTGCTGTTTTTATCTCTTTGTTCAACTTTTGCTGTATTTTTTCTACATATTCTCTTGTTTCTGGAAATTCTATTCCTGTATTATTGAAAAATATTTCCAGTTCTGATTTGTCGAATACTTCTAGTGCTAGGAGTAGAACAGCTAAGCTATCTTTTCCACCCGAGAATGAGACAGCAACTGGTAAATCTTTTTCTTTTTCTATATTTTTTATGAATTCGATTGCTTCATTTTCTAGGGAGTTTAAATGTTTTCTGTTGGCTTCTAGTGTTTTTTCCCAGTCGCTTTTTTCCGAGTTTATTATATAGTTGGCTTCTTCTTTTCCTCTGGTCCTTACTGAAATACCATAATCCTCTTCAAGCATTTCTTCCCCTTCCATCCTTGCCCCTCCTGTAGCTAGAACATCCGAAGGTTTTCTATCTTCATCCTGAGTTTGTTTAACTATGATACATTCGTCGCTAGGTTCAATTTGAGGGTCTGCATCAACTATGCCCGGAGCTAAAGCATTTGCTCCTTCTAGAATATAATCTTCGGCGCCTTGATCCATTTTTACAATTTTTCTTTGACACCCTTGTAGGTACGCTCTTATAGCGCCTTCCTTTCTAAGAACGAGTCTCCACTCTTTTTTAATCGGATTGAATCTGATCTGTCCTAGTACCATTCCGTCCATAATAAACTCGTAAGCATCGTCCAGACCTGGTACTGGGTTTGTTAGAAGTATTTTTTCTTTAGGTAGGTATTTTTCCTTATTTATTTCCAGTTTTTCTTCGATTATTTTGCCGATAAGTTTTCTTTTGTTGAAGGCTGGACCGATATCTCCAGACGGTGTGAGATCGATTTCTCTTGCTTCTTCCTCACAGTTTCCACATTTCTTTTGTATTAGTGGGACATTGCAGTTGTCACACCAGAAGAGATTGGTCTTTTCGAATATGTCAGGTCTTTTGGAAATATTTTCCACCTGTTATTATTTTTTGTATAGTTTCACTTACTTTCATAACGGTAAAATCTTCACACTAAAGAATGTGCTGAGTATGAAAGAAAATAAGATTAAAGGTTTGACCATTCCCCTAGTTACAGAGGATTGTATCCTGTCTGAAAATATGAGTGTTGAGAGTAATTTTGAAATCAGTGGGGATAGTATTGAGGTAACTCCATGCTCTTCCGACCAAGATAGTGTTATGGTCGAAGTGAAGATTCTCCAAGAGGATGAGGATTTCTTTTTTGATTCTGAAATTTTTTGTTTCTTACTTGATTGTTATGAGGAGAATTTTTCTAAGAAAAACTGTAGTTCTGAATTAGGTCTCGGAAAAGTGGATTGGAGAGACCATAGGTTATTTGCCTACGATACGGGAGAATTCAAGATTAGACAGGCAAGCAGTCGAGAAGATTCTATAAAAATATTAGATTCTTTTATCGAACTCATTCTAGGTTCTGTCTTTTGTGAGAAATGTGGGCGGCCTGCTTTGGATTGTGTTAGGGGAGATTGTGGTGAGGGGTCTTTTGAGACTGTTCGTGTTGAGGATTATTTTGGAGGTTCTTTACGAAGATCTTGTGATTTATTGTTCGATGTTTTGATGGATTCTAAAAATTTTTTTCAAGATAATAATTGGTTGTCGAAGAGGGAGGGATTTGTAGAAGGGTTTCGTGACTCCGTTAGGTATGCTCTTGATTATTGTGTTGAGACTCCGAACATTCAAGGGACTCGGGCGGGTTTGTTTTTGATAGGTATTTCGAGAGATTGTTTGAATCTGATTCAAGACATTGATCTTGTAGTGAATGGAATGGGTGATGATTTTAATTCTGAGACAGAACAGGAAATATTTGATGTTTTGAAGATTTGTTGGGAACTGAATGAGACTATCTTATATTTAGCTACCGGTAGGAAAGGTGTAGAATTTGATTGTTTTAGAGAGAAAATTTCAAGATCGTTATCTTATATATCTAGAATCGATAAAGGAACAGAGAAAGAACTTGGAGAAGGATTCGATAGAATACGAACTTTCATAAAAGAAAAAGAAAGTTTGTTAGAAAGATATGATTGCAAAAATTAAGAACCAACTGATAGAAAATCTTAAAAAAACCGGAAAAAAAGAAAATCAGATTGGAGAATCAGTCGAATCATCCCATGATGAAGATGGAATATCACACTCAAAAAGATACGATAAAGGAGGTGAAATGAATGCCTAATGGACAAGGACAACCCATATTTATCCTATCCGAAGACACGGACAGGAAAAAAGGTCGTGACGCACAAGAGTCCAACTTTAGAGCAGGGAGAGTCATAGGAGAATCAGTAAGATCTACTCTAGGTCCAAAAGGAATGGACAAAATGCTCGTCAGCGGATTAGGTGATGTCGTCATCACGAACGACGGAGCAACCATCCTTGACGAGATGAGTATTGAACATCCTGCCGCTAAAATGATTGCCGAAGTTGCAGAAACTCAGGAAGACGAAGTTGGAGACGGCACGACTACAGCTGTCGTTTTAGCCTCGGAACTTTTGGAAGAGGCGGACGACTTGTTGGAGCAAGGTATACATCCGACCACTATAGCTTCCGGATTTTCAACTGCAGCAACTAAAGCACAAGAATTCCTTCAGGACATGGCAAACGATATCAGCATAGATGACGATGAAATACTAGAACAAGTAGCAGTCACAGCCATGACTGGAAAAAAGGTTGAAGCCAATGTTGAGAACTTGGCTGATTTGGCCGTAAGGTCTGTGAAGCAAGTTGCTGAAGAGAGTGAAGACGAGTTCACTGCTGACATGGACAACATCGGAATAGAAAAACAAGTCGGTGGAGCCATTAATGATAGTTTCATGGTGAACGGACTTGTAATTGATAAAGAGAGAGTTCATCCAGGAATGCCGAAAAAGGTTGAAGATGCGAAAATTGCACTAATAAACACAGCGTTAGAAGTTAAAGAAACTGAAACCGATAGCGAAATAAGTGTTAGCAGCCCGGATGAATTGCAAGAATTCCTTGATCACGAAGAAGAGGAATTGCGAGACATGGTTGACAAAGTCAAGGAAAGCGGAGCCGATGTTTTGCTCTGTCAAAAAGGAATTGACGATATAGCTCAACACTTCCTATCTCAGGAAGGAATTATTGCAATTAGAAGAGCTAAGAAATCCGATATGGAGAAACTCGCAAGAGCTACTGGCGGAACTGTTGTCACAAATATCGATGACCTATCTGAAAGCGATCTCGGTAAAGCTGGTCTTGTTGAGGAACGAAAAGTTTCTGGAAGCGAGATGACTTTCGTCGAAGAATGTGAAAATCCGAAAGCCGTAAGTGTCTTGGTTCGAGGTGGAACTGACCACATCGTTGACGAAGCTGAGAGAAGCCTTACTGATGCAATAAACGTTGTGATTAGCTCTGTTAAGAGTGGAAAAGTTCTAGCTGGAGGCGGAGCCTCCGAGATAGAACTCGCAATGAAAATCTCAGACTTTGCAGACACAATCGGCGGAAAGGAAGCTCTCGCGGTAAGATCCTTCGCAGACGCAATGGAAGCTCTACCACGAGCTTTAGCGGAAAATGCTGGTTTCGATTCAATTGATACATTGGTCGAGTTACGTTCCAGTCACGAAGAAGAAGGTGTAAATTACGGTCTCGACGCTTACACTGGCAAAGTAGAAAACATGTTGGATCAGGGAGTTGTAGAACCTCTCCCGGTCAAAAGCCAAGCTGTCAGCTCTGGAAGTGAAGCCGCTGTTATGATAATTAGAATTGACGATGTAATAGCTTCTGAAGAAAAAGAGATGCCTGGCGGTGAAGGAGCTCCTGGTGGACCCGGCGGCGCACCCGGCGGAGCACCCGGAGGAATGCCTGGCGGAATGCCAGGAATGATGTAGGAACAAGCAACTTAGCTTAGTTCCTCATCCCTCTTTCTTTTTTATTTTAAATTTTTCAAGAAGGAATTCCTGTCTTTTAGTAATTTTTCTGATCAGTCCCAAAATTTATGAGTGCGAGCGTATTCTCTCTCAGCCCTTAATATATCTTGATAAAACTTCTTCTCATCTTCATATTGCATCGACAAAATTCGAGAAGCAGTAGCAGGACCAACCCCTCTCCCAGCCATAGCGATGATAGCCTCTTTTCCATGAGTAATAATCATATTGGCGGTATCTTTAGCTCTTCTGACGGACTCTTCCTCCTCTTCCGACAAATCACTACCTCCCCTCTCCTTTTTCAAAGCGTTTACTACCCCCCTATCACGTCTAGGAACCAGAGCTAACAATCTAGCTTCACAATTACCACACTCAGGTTGTTCTGGAAGTCGACGAACCCGCGTTAAAGTCGACCAATCCAAACAATTCAGACAAAACAATTTCACTTGCTCATTTCGCAATCTCCTCTTCAAGGCCTTAATTATCTCCCTTTCTGCCCGTTCAGGAATGGTAAGCTCCCCACCTCTGGTCAGTTCGTTCAGGACAGGGAGGCTGAGTGGTGTTGGGCCTTGGTTTTTTCCTCTTCTTATTTTTTCTATCTGTATTTCTTCTGTTTCTACTTTTTTGATTATTTTTTCGAGTGTTTTGATGTTGAATTTTTCTAGTCTGACTTCTCTTTCGGTTTCTTTCCAGATTGGTGTGTTTTTGTAGGCTTCGACTAGTCTTTTGCCGCGTATTTGTGAGAAGTCGGCATCTTTTTCGATTGCTCCGAATCTTTTTGCTACATGTAACATTTTCCATCTGAAGATGGAGCTTTTTCCTAGGATTTTCTTTAATAGCGGGTTCAAGTGTTTTGCTTTGAGGTCTTTTAGTGTTTCTTCCACATGTTCTGTGTCTTCTTTTTTCGGGAATCGGAATGCTATTCGGTAAGGGTCTGAATTGAAACTGACACTTGCGCCGATTCGGGTCGATAGTAAGGCTGATAATATTTGTCCGAAAGTTCGATTGACGATCGTACCATATGGAGCGTGCAAAACTGCAAAATTGGAATAAGTTTCAATAATCATCTTCCCTTTTGTGGGAACCTTTCCCTCTTCTAACTGATCGCGAAGATAACTAGCTACCCACTCCAGAGCATCATTATCGACAGGGTACTCCCCCTCTAACTTTTCCGCGATTTCTCCGTCAGATTTTTCATCCTCCAATAAGTGCACGACATCTGTTCTAAAATCGTTAACTTCTTGAGCAGTGTCAAAAACAACCGGGATAAGTTCACCCTCCCAAGCTGGAACCGCTCCATACGGATCATCGACAGGCTCAACCCTGACCTGATCTTCTTCAACTTCCACAACTTGCCAAGCTTCCCCTTTACAAATAAACCTAGCTCCCGTATCCACACGACCTACAACAAATTCTTCATCTAAAGTCCCTATAGATTCTCCAGAAACCATATCTTTAATTTGATAATTCTTAATATCCGGAATCATCGAAAGATTACCATAATAATACTTCCAAGTCTTCTTTCCATGACTAACATTCATCCCATCCCTCCAAAGAACCCGCTCCCTCTCCAGCTGCTCCACAACATTACTAAATTCTTCTTCCGACAACTCTCTATAAGGATAGGCCTTTTTGACCAGTTCAAGGATTTCTTCCAAATTTTGCATTCCATCGAGATGAAATCCGATTATTTGATGGGAAAGCACGTCGAGAGATTTTTCATGAATCTTTGTCGGTTCTATTTCTTGGTCAAGTGATTTTTTAACTATAGTTCCAGATTCCAATACATCATCAGGATCGGTTGATATTATCAACCCTTCAGAGGATTTCCCGATTTCATGACCGCTTCGGCCGATTCGTTGAATGCATCTTTTTACTTGTCTTGGTGATCCGTATTGTATGACGAAATCTATCGTTCCTATATCTATACCTAGTTCCATAGAAGATGTGCAAATGAGGCTTTTGAGTTCCCCTTCTCGAAACTCTTCTTCTGATGATATTCTGAAGTCTCGGGAGAGGGAACCATGATGAACGCTGACGGGAAAATCGGAGTCCCAAAACTTTAGTCTAGATCCGAGAGTTTCAGAAGCTTCTCTAGTGTTTACAAAAGTTAGCGTCGATTCGTGCTCATTAATCAGGTCCCTAATCCTTCTTATTCTAGAAACCATAGAAGGTTGAGCGTTTAAATCATCGGAAAGTTCTGCATCCTTTTCCGTCGGCATCGGACTCTCTACAGAAATACTCATCTCTTCCGCCGCCGAAGCATTAATACTCTCCACATCTCGATTAGCACCTGCCAAAAAATTAGCCATATCTTCACTATTTCCTACAGTTGCGGAAAGTCCTACTCTCTGAAAACCTTCGGAATAACGTGCCAATCTTTCCAAACCTAGAGTTAACTGAGTTCCTCGTTTACTTTCGGCCAATTCGTGTATTTCGTCTATTATTAACCATTTTACTTTTTTCAGGTGTTCTTTCATCCGGCTTCCGGGAAGGATTGCTTGTAGTGTTTCTGGTGTTGTGATTAGCATGTCTGGTGGGTTTAGGGCTTGTTTTCGTCTTTGGTATTGGGTGGTGTCTCCGTGACGGACTTGGATTTCTATGTCGAGATGGTCTTGCCATCTTTGTAATCTTTCTAGCATATCTCGATTTAGTGCTCTGAGTGGGGCTATGTAAAGTATTTTTATGCCTTCTTGTGTTTCTCTTTCTAGATATTGGCTGAATATTGGGAGTAGTGCAGCTTCAGTTTTCCCCGTTCCTGTCGGGGCGATTAGTAGCGAGTGTTTGTCTTGTAAAATAAGAGGTATGGCTTTTCTTTGGATTAGGGTTGGTTTTGTAATTCCGAATCTGCTGAGTGGTTCTTTTATTTTTTTATTTAATTTTTTGAACTGGTCCATTTTTTCAGAGGATTGTTTATTTGAAAACTATTGTTTTTGTTTTTAGGTTTGTTCTGTTTTATAGAGTAAGAATTTTCCTTCGGGTGGCGGATTTATTTCTAGCTTAATTTCTTTTTTTAGCGTGTAGTATTTTCTTCTGCCGTCTTTGTAGCTGTCTATAATCTCGTTGTCTTTCAGTTTATCTAGGTGAAATTTTGCGTTTTTTCCGTCTATTTTTGCTTGTTCCATTATTTCCGATACGTATTTGTCTCCTTCGCTTAGCAGTTTTAGGATTTCTAGTCTTTTTTCCGCCCCTAAAATCTCAATCATTAAGTATAAAATTACAAAGAAACTTTATAAAAGTTCATAATCTTGTTTAAAACGATGATAAAGATGGATTTGCCCAAAGAACAAGAAAAACAAGAACAAAAGAAAAAGATTCAAGGATATTTCTCACAAGAGTTCTACCTGGACAGAGATCAATTATCGACATTCCTATCAACCCTAGCAGACGAAGTAAAGAAAGATGGTGAAATAACAATAACGGCCGATGAATGGGAACTACCCTTCAATCCTAGAGAAGACGCAGAGGTAGAAATTGAGCTCGAAGAAGACGAGCTAGAGATAGAAATCGAATTTGAGAAAGCCAAAAACGAAGGAAAAGGATTATCCGCCGGATAAAAACACATGAATAAACAATAATTCTCCAAAAAATACAGAAAAGGCTAACTTCCGACAATACTTTTTTCTTTTTTATCCAAATTCTGCAGCTAGTTCAAAGAGATAAGATTCGAAATCAGATTTGTCAAACTCCTTTAACTCCAAAGTCAAATCACTATAATCATCAATACACTCTAAAATATCTATCTTCTTCAATTCAACCCCCAACTCGTCATAATCTGCTTTCGTACTAGGCTTGTCAGGAGTCATCAAACAACAACCCGCATGATTCTCCATAAAAACCCCCTTCTCCTTCGCCAATTTCTTAATCTCCTCCTTATCCATACCAATCAAAGGCCTAAGAATAGGCATTTTTATTTGGTGTGAAGTTGCTCGAATATTTTTGAGGGTTTGCGATGCTTTTTGCCCTAGTGATTCTCCTGTGATTATTCCGTGAATGTTTTCTTTTTCTCCGATTTTTTCTGCTGTTATTAGCATGCTTTTTCTGCATGCTACGCATGTGAGGTATTTTTTCACTTTTTTTCTGATTTTTTGAAGGATTCCTGTCCATGGGAAAATTATTGTTTTTTCGATATCGGTCTTATTGTGAAGATTTTTTAACGCTTCAAAGGCTGCGATGGCGCTTTCTTCTGATGTCATTGGGTATAGGCAGTAGTGTAGTGGTATGATTTCGAATTTTTTGGCTGCGATTAGTGCGGATAAGGGTGAGTCTATTCCTCCTGATATTAGTGCTATGGTTTTTTCTGTCATTTTCCTTCCGTATTCTGTCTTCTTTGGATTTGAACCTTCGCCAAACTGGGTTTGTTAATATAATTTAGAAAATTTGGGGCCCGATTTTTTATTTATTCTTTTTTGTTATGCTATTTCCGTTATTTATGCATAGTGAGCAGTTTTCTTCTTCGAGATAGGGTTCGCTTTCTAGGTGATACATGCATAGGATTTCATTCTCCCCCATTGAGTTACAAATTTCGCAATATTTTTCGATAACCTGTGTTTTTTGGGTTGAACCGTTGGCTATTTCGTCTGAGAGTTTTTTTAGTTCGGAGTAAAGTCCTGATTCTTTGAGGTTTTCTTTTAGCTTGCTTGATCCTCTTGCTGCGCCTAAGTATTGACTTACTGCGGGTTGGGTTATTCCGAGCTGGTTTGCTATTTTTGTTTGGCTGAGGTCGTGTCTTTCAGTTAGATCTTTTACTAGTATTGATCTTATTGCGGGCAGTACTCTTTTGACTACAACTTCACATGGTGGTTTCATGGTTTTCATAACGCTGTTATATGTAATGTTATAAATAACGTTTTTGATAGTGGAAGTTTCGAAGTTTTTCACGGAGTTGGAATTTTTTAAGGTTAGAAATAAGTTAGATTTTCACCTTTTCTTTTCTAATCTCTCATTGTTGTTTTCTTTTCGTTTTGTTTTCTTTTTCTTGAGTTTTTCTCCGGTTTGTAGACATTTCTTTGGTTTTTCTACCTTTGTTGAGTCTGTCCCATATTTTTTCCAAGTTTTCTATCATTTTATAAGAAACATCAGCATCTTTAGCTAAATCTATAACTTCCGCTAGTTTTTGTAACATTTCTATTTCCGCTCTATCTCTAGCGTCCATTT
>CAZSNS010000057.1:8204-11974 GCA_964608515.1 Hadarchaeota archaeon (SeqCode) | reverse complement strand
AAGAAGATTGAAATTCCTGATTCTCTTCATGAAAAAATTGAAAAACGGTTCGCGAAGTCTAGTTTTGAAGACATCTCTGATTATTTGACATACGCTTTAGGAGATTTTCTAGACAGAGAAATAAACAAAGTCAATATGTTGATAGGACAGGCAGATGAAGAATACGTTTGTAAAGCATGTGATCATAAAGAATCTGCAAATTTTGATTTCTGTCCCCATTGCGGGTCGGAAATGGAAAAACAGGAAGTAGAATAAGAACCCCCTAGTTCGAAATGCTTGGTTTTGATTTTTCTTTAATTAAAAAGGAGTAGCTGGCCTCCGAAAAAATGAATTTTCATTTTTTTCAGTTTTTAGAGTATTTTTGAGAGTTTTTACGAATAAGTACTTAAACGGTTTGTAGTTAAGTCTGCACGCTATCTTAATCCTTCTCTGTTATTTACTTGAAGTTGTTCTAAAAAGAGAAAAAAGAATGGAGGATTTAAAGAATTTTTAGTGTTCTTTTCTCCGGTTCACCAAGGAATGGTTTGGCATAATCGATGTAAGAGTCATTAACTTCCAGATTTTCATAGTCTATATAATCCTTGTCGCTAACTTCGCTAACTTTTGACCCTTCAGTCAGTTCTGCTTTCCCGATAAAACACTCGTCATCTTCACATTTTATTGAAGCCATCTTTCCACGTTCACCAGAATCCAAGAGATCCACGCATTTTTGTCCACATTTAAAACCAAATATCTTACAAGTATCTAACGGCGGTCCATTTCTTAACTCATAAGTCAGAGCTATAGGAGCCGTTTTAATGAGATTTCCCTCTTCTTTAGACATATACTTTATTCCATCCGATAGACTGCTAACTAACTCGTGAGGATCTAGTTTTGGATGTCCAAAATCATCTACGTTTACACCATCTTCCTTCACGTGAGTATCCAAACCTTCAATGCTAGCACCTTCAGCAACTCCAACTACAGCGAATGGCCTACCATATTCTTCCTCGTTTTCGTAGAAAACTTTCTTCGCTTTTTCGTAAATGTCGTTAATGTCGGTGGTTTTTTCTCCAGGAACTATCATATCTGCATCCCCGTATGCTCCCGTTCCAGCGACGACCCAATCAGTACTTCTGCCGAATACTGATACTAGAGCTATTCTCCTGTGTGTACTGGCTACATCAAACGCGTCTAGAGTGGTTTTAGCAGCTGTTTGAACTGCTTGTGGATAACCAATTGAAAAGTAAGTGCCGCTCAGATCATTATCCATAGTTTTTGGCCAACCTGCTGTGGGGAA
Organism: Hadarchaeota archaeon (SeqCode); assembly: GCA_964608515.1. Lineage (GTDB taxonomy): Archaea > Hadarchaeota > Hadarchaeia > Hadarchaeales > JAGGTB01 > CAYLJV01. The sequence continues at coordinate 10,695 of CAZSNS010000057.1, read as the reverse complement.
ACTGTATTCTTCCCAAAGTTCTGATAGAACGCTGAGTGTATCGTCTCCGCCGAGGGCGATTACTCCATCGATATCGTTTTCTCTTACAGTTTCCATTACGTTTTCTAGGTCGGGTTTCCATCTTCCGGATCCGAGTATGGATCCTCCGTGTTCTTTTATAGAATCAGTGTTTTTCTCGTTGAGTTTTACGAAGTTTCCTTTTTCCATGCCTTCCCAGCCGTACCTTGCGCCTACGACTTCCCAGTCTTTTTCAATAGCTTCTTTTGTTATTCCTTCTATTCCAGCGTTTAATCCGCTTACGTGTCCTCCTCCGGTTAAAACAGCTATTTTCATTTTTTGTACCTCCTAAAAACTTTGTTTGGAGCTTGATTTGATTATGTAAAGACTATTATTTTTTTCCAGATTATTTTGAGAGGTGAATCGCCTATTTGTAGCAGGTATAAGGGCTCTTATTGCTTTATTTGGTTTACTGTTATTTTTTATTATCTTGTCTTCACATTTCGACCTCATATCATATACCCTTTCTTTTTTCAACCCTTTAAAGACGTACTTTGCAAGTTCCGATACTGGATATTATTATTAGTTCTTCTTGCGTTTTTGCTTTATTACTTAAAAAATCCATGATGTTTTTTTACCCCCTCATTTTCTTTTAGGGAAAAATTTTACCATCATATATATTTTTTAGATAAATCAAAGTTTTAAAAAAGCTTTAGAGAGTTAATATTACAATAAATATATTTCACCATTCAAATTAATCATTTAAAAAGCTGCAAGTAGGAAATTTTCGAATTTTGTAGCTCTGATTAATTTCTCAAGAAATTTAAACCAATTATCATCTTTCTATTACAAACCCAAAGTAAAACTTCACTCATTCTGAGGTTCCGAATCTACTATCTTTCCGATTTCCTTTTCAGGATAACACTCTTCTACAATAACATTTTCTTTTTTGAATTCGTTTTCAAGATTTCCGAATCGTTCTCGGGCAATCGTCGTCGACTCTTCATCCTTTTCCTCTAATTGGAATATGTTTTTGTTGCTAAAAATTACTAAATGCCTTGATTTAGGTTCTCCAAGACCTTTGAATTTTTTGAAATCTTTCTTGAAGCTTTTATCCATCAAATTTTTAGACGGAATATTTTTGTCTTGTATATACTTGACTTCGATTGCGTGCTCAACAGACTGAGGCGTGAAGTATTTCACCCCTTCAATCAATTTCATTTCCGTATCGTCTTCCCTTAAAACGGCCAGATCAAGAAGTCTGCTTTTCCTTCCGCTTTTATTTTGATTTTGTTTCAAAACATTTACGCGAATTTGAACGTTATGAATTCTATCTCGCTTACAGATTCTTTCTAGATATTTTTCCTTGTATTTGGTATATTTTTTAGAATAATCTTCATTCTCAAAATTTTTATATTTCGCAGAAACGGTGATTTTCTTTCCCTTTTCCCTCAATATGTTTTGGAGCTCGGCTATTAGAGAACCTTCTTCAGGATAGTCGAGGGGTGTTTTACAAAATTTCTCTTGTAACTCCCGGACTGATTCTCTAACTACTTTAACTTTCATTTTCCTCTATTAACGAATTATACTTCCTAAGATTTTAACCCTAAGCTAACGAGATTAGCATAGTGATATAATGGTTAATATTGGTGTTACTGGAAAAGGGGGAGTTGGAAAAACTACAATTTCTGGCATTTTATCACGTTTACTGGCGAGAGAAGGATATAACGTATTGGCCGTGGATGCAGATCCGGATATGAACTTAGGTTCGGCTTTGGGTGTTGATACTTCGGGCGTTCAACCTCTTTCTGAAAAACAGGAATTGATTGCGGAAAGGGCCGGTGCACAGGCTGGTGGAGGTATGGGTGGAGTGTTTAAACTTAATCCGAAGGTGGATGACATTGCTGATAAATATGGAATTGAAGCTCCTGATGGAGTGAATCTTATTTTGATGGGAACGGTTGAGAAGGGAGGTAGTGGTTGTATGTGTCCTGCTGATGCTTTTCTAAGAGCTTTGCTTAGACATTTAATAATAGGAGAGGATGATGCTGTTGTTTTGGATATGGAGGCAGGGGTGGAACACTTTGGGAGGGGGACAGCGAAAAGTGTTGATTCTTTGCTAATCGTTGTTGAGCCAGGGATGAAGTCTTTAAAAACAGCAGAGCGGATTAAGAATTTAGCAAGTGATATTGGAATTTCCAACCTTGAGGCGATAGTAAATAAGGTTAGGAGTGAGAAAGATACCGATTTAGTACGAGAAAAACTTTCCGAACTTGACATACCCATACTCGCCACTATTCCTTATGATGAAAGTTTCATGGAAGCTGATCTTTCTGAGGAATCCCCTCTTGATTTTAAAGAAGACAGTGAAGGAATTGAAGCCATAAAAGAAATTGCGAAAGAAATAACCTCTTGAAAATGGTAAATTATCACGCTCTGAATATTACTAAAAAATTTTTATTCCTATGCGACAATGCTTAGAAAAAAGAGGTGA
>CAZSNS010000057.1:0-8194 GCA_964608515.1 Hadarchaeota archaeon (SeqCode) | reverse complement strand
AGATTTTAAAGTTTTATCCAATTTTTTCAATTTTTTGAAAAGTTTTAATGTTTGCTGCAAAACTTAAATTGTCGTGAGACCATTTAAAGAGAAAAAAGGAGGTGAAAATATGGATTTTGGAGTTGAGTTTGTACCGGAAGACCCGGTAGAAGAAATCGTTGAAAAGGTAAAAGTCGCGGACAAGACCGATTTTGATTTCGTATGGATTACAGACCACTACAATAATCGAAATGTCTATTCTGTCCTTACAAGAATAGCAAAAGATACGGACCAAATAAACTTGGGTCCTGGAGTCACTAATCCTTATACAATCCATCCAGCTGAAACAGCATCTTCGGTAGCTACTATCAGCGAATTATCCGAAGGCAGAGCAATTCTTGGAATAGGTCCAGGAGATAGAACCACACTTGACGCTCTAGGATTAGAGTGGGACAAACCCTTGACCAGAACCAAAGAAGCTATTGAAATAATCAAAAAACTAATCGCAGGAGAAAGAGTTTCCAGTGAAGGTATGGAAAAACACGAAATCGAAGGAGCTAAACTAAACTTCGAACCCGAAGACGAAATCCCAATCTACATAGGTGCACAAGGCCCGAACATGTTGAAGATGGCTGCGAAAAATGGTGATGGCGTTTTGATTAATGCTTCGCATCCGAAAGACTTCCAGTTTGCTGTAGGGCAAATAGAGAAAGGAGTGAAAGATTCCGATAAGAGCATGGATGATGTTGACGTAGCTGCTTATACTAGTTTTTCAGTTGCAGAGGATAGTGATAGTGCAAAGGAAGCAGCGACTCCACCTGTAGCGTTTATTGCTGCTGGTGTGCCAGATGTCGTTTTAGATAGGCATGATATTCCTGCAGAAGATGCACAAGTAATCGGAGAAGCTCTAAATGAAGGAGACTTCGGAAAAGCGTTCGGTTCTGTTACTGATGAAATGATTGACGCTTTCGCCCTTTATGGCACTCCGCAAGAGTGTATCGAAAAAATTGAAGAACTAAAGGACGAAGGAGTTACACAAGTGGTTGCTGGTTCGCCTATTGGCCCCGATAAGAAAGAAGCGATGAAGATTATTAGCGAGGAGATAATGCCAGAATTCTAGATGGGTTTTCCAGTCCTAAGATAAAACTCGCTAGAATCCAAACTTTTTATTTCTTTTTTAATTTTTTTCGAATTTGTTTCTGTTCGGAACAATTGAAATCAGCGGTTTTTTAAAATTTGTTTATGAAGTATTTGAGTGGTATAATGAGAGGTTTAGGTGTTGATCCAGGTACTAAGAGTTTTGACATTTGTGGTATAGAAGATGGGGAAATTTTTTACGAGAATATTTTAGATTCTTCTAACCTTGCTGAAAATCCCACAATACTCGTAGAAGCTATAGAGGAAGCAATGCCTCTTGATTTGATAGCGGCCCCTTCAGGGTATGGTGTTGAGGTCACGTATTTGAAGGATTTGGATTTAGATATTCTGGAAGATTGGTATCTCACTTACATCCTTTTGCTTAGAAGAGAGGATTTGGAAACTGCGATTGAAGAGGGGAATCCGGGGATCATGGTTTATTCTGCAATGACACAATCGGCACTCGAAATGAAAAGGAAGGAAATGCCAGCCTGCTATATTCCCGGAGTGATAAACTTGCCTACTGTTCCGGAGCATAGAAAAGTGAATAATTTGGATATGGGAACGGTTGATAAACTCTGTTGCGCGGTGCTAGGTATACAAGATCAGTCTAAAAGATTAGGCATACCATATTCCGAAACCTCATTTATCCTAGCAGAATTAGGTGCTGGATACAATGCTGCAGTTGGGGTGGATGGTGGAAAGGTAGTGGATGGTGTAGGAGGGACGATGCCTGGGTTAGGTTTTCTCACGTCTGGAGAGGTGGATATGGAGATGGTGCAAATTGCTGAAGAATGGGATAAGACCGATGTTTTCACTGGGGGAGCTGCCGCAATAGCTAAAGAAGAATCTATTGAGAATTTTATAGAGAGAAGAAATGAAGAAGATTATGAAATAGCTTGGAATCGAATGATGGAAGATATAGAAAGGATGGTATCGTCGATAAATGTTTCAGTGTCCGATCCGAAAGAAATTTTGCTTTCCGGAAGGCTTTCCAGATTTGACAAAATTCGAAATGAATTAGTGGATAGATTAGAAAAATTTGGAAATGTAAGAGAAGTAGGATTCTTGCCAAATGCAGGTGAGCTGAAGGAAGCTGCGCAAGGTTATGGAATGATGGCAGAAGGATTAGCAGGAGGAAAGTTTTCCGAACTAATTGACTTGATGGAGATAGAGGATGCGAAAGGCACAGCGCTTGATTATGTTTATCATCCTACAGGAGAAAGAGCTGTTGAGAAAATCAAAAATAAGATTTCTTTCAGACCGTAAATTCTTCATAATGCGTGAAAATTTTTGAGGAGATTTTAATGAAAGTCATTGTAAAAACTCCGACCAGACTTCATTTTGGATTATTGAACCCTATTGAGGAATCAGCTAGAAAGTATGGTAGCGTTGGGTTATCTATCGAAAAAGGAGGTTATGAGTTGGAGGTGGAGCGGAGCGAGGAATTATCTATCGAAAGTCCTCAAGGACAAGAGAAACGAATCCGAGATGTGGCCCAAAAGATTCGAGACGTTTATAACCTTTCAACGGATTTTAAAATAAAAGCAAATGATACCATTCCCACCCACGTAGGCTTAGGATCTACTACACAACTCATACTCGGCCTAGGTAAAGCAATGACAATACTTGCGGGTGAAGATAAAGATCCGATTCAAATAGCCAAGGATACAGACAGGGGGGAACGATCTGGGATTGGAACTTATGCGTTTGATAGAGGAGGTTTCATAGTTGAAGGTGGCGGGGAGGGTGAGTTTCCTCCATTAATAGTCAGACATGACTTTCCAGAGGATTGGCACATACTAATTTCAATTCCTGATGTTGAGAAAGGTCCTGAAGAGGAGGGGGAAGGCGAATTCTTTGAAGGGCTAGGCACTGAGGCAAAAATTGGTGAAAAGATTTGTTATTTTCTAGTATTAGAAATGCTTCCCGCGTTAGTTAGTCAAAATATTTCCAATTTTGGAAATTCTCTAACCAAAATCGATGAATTGGCCGGCAAAGCTTTCTCATCTCAACAAGAAGGTATGTTCAAAGAAAATTCAGTATCCCAAATAAGAAACTTCCTACTAGAAAACGGAGCTTATGGAGCCGGACAAAGTTCATGGGGGCCAACCATCTATTCAATTGCTGGCGATAGGGAAAAAACGAATGAGTTGAGGGAAAAATTAACTACTTTTTTAGATAATAAAAGTATTCCTGCTGAAGTTTTCATATCCAAACCGAATAATTCCGGGGCTGAAATAAGAATAGAAGAATAATTTCTAAAAAATTTGTAATTCCTTTTTCACACTATCGTTTAGAGGTAGTAAATACTCATCTGGTTGGCCTAAAAGTAGGCGGTTATATGTGTTGTTTTTTTGTTCGACTTTTTCTAGTCTTCCGAGAGCAATGATTTTTTCTTTTTCTTTTGCTTGTTCGGTAAAACGACCTCTGTAGCTTGTGGCTTTTTTTACGTTCGTTATTTTTTCGTTTTCTGCTTCGATATTTTTTAATTGGTAGTGGTTGGGTGTGAAGATTGAATCTTTGTCGTTTTCGATTGTTGCTTTTATTTTTGCTTTTCCTTTTGGGAAAAATGAGAAATCTTTATAGTCCCCTTCTATTTCTTGATAGTTTTTCACTAATCTCATGAAAAAATCTCTGTTCTTAAACATTCCATGAAGAACTTTTTTCCTTTCCAAATCAGTGAAAATTTTTATTGGAAGTTCTGTTTTGCCCCATCTGAATTTTGCAATTTTTGAAGCATTTTTTTCATCATAAGATTTGATGTGAGAGTTTTGTTTCTTCAAATCTTTTAATGCAGAGTAAATCTTTCTGCTTTGTTTTTTTCCGTAACCTATCAAATCTATATCTGACTTGTCCCGTTGAAGTCCGACTAGTACAGACCCTGTAATTCCAAGATTTTCAGGTTCAATACCAGATTTAATCAACTTATTTACGAATTTTACAACATCTTTTTCTATCCCTGACAAGTCACTCTTTTTCCTCAACTCTTTCAACTTTTTCTCTGGTTTGAAGACTTTTTCGATATCTTCTAGACTAACCTTTTGGATTTTTTTCTGCACTCGGTCAGAGTAGTGAACATATTTCGGAAAATTCTTCTCCAGATATTCAAACCTTTCTTCAACCGGATAGATCTTCCGATAAGTTTTACCATCCTTTTCTCTATTTCCAGAATTCGAAGGAACATATCTCAAAAAAGCAATAACAGCATCTGAAGGATGATGAACGCCCTTCACATGAAAGATAAGGCCTTCGGAAGTCTCTACAAACTCCCCTTCTCTAAAATTTTCCATAATACTCCCAACCAGATTATATCCTAAAAAATATCCTCTTCCTGAACATACCCTCTACCAGTCCTAATCGCAACCTCCGCTTTTTGCAGCTCCCTACCCAAATAAGCTGCATGAGAAAACTCACTCACCAATTCCCTTTCCGTAATCTCATCAGCCACTTCACTGGCTGTTTTTCCCTTTATGATAATATTTTCCCCATCAAAATTATGAAAAACGGCGACTATCTCTTCTTGTTTTGTAAATATTTTGAAAAACCCTTTTTTATCTCGAGAAAATTCTTCGCTCGGTGAGGCTTGAATCACTTTCGCGTTTTTTTCTATTTCTTTTTCGTAAGGATCAGTTCTTTTACTTTTCTCTTTATATCTAAGAAGATCTATTCCAAGATCTTTCGGAACGGAATCTCGATGTTCCGCTAAAATCATCATATCTCTTGCTGTTACCACCTCTTTTATATTACTTTGAGTTTTATCGCTACCTTCCACTGACAATACAAAGTCCACATTTAACTCGCCAGCACCACCCACCAAGATAGATGACATACCAATAGAATCCGCATCGAAAAGCTCTATCGCATTACCAATCCCCATGAACAAAGAAATTTCTGGAATTTTTTCTTTCAAATCTCCATATGCCGACAACGAATTTACAAAACCTCTTCCAACAGGTTCCAATATTGGGTCTGCAATAGGTTTTCTATAATCTAACTTTTCGGCTTTCTCCAAAAGATCTTCCAAATAACTAACCTTCTCAATCGAATTTGCAGGATAATAATTATCTTCAGGATTCCTAGGAATAATCACGGCCGGAACTTCAAGCCCATCAAAATAATCAATAGTGGAACCATCAATACTAACTATCAAATCTATACCTGAATCAATTGCAGTTTCTATCTCCTTTCTATCAGTACTATCGATACTAACAGGCACATCAAAATTATCTTTAAGCAAAGACACTAACCTAGGAACCTCCTGAGACATTTCCTCCTCTGTTGTCATTCCAATATCCAAAATCTCAGCACCACTCTCAACATAATGCTCAGCCACCCTCAGAAAATCCTCCTCAGATAAACGAGGAGCATCAATTATCTCCGCCACAACCCTTGGTGGAAAATCAACCCCTGTCAAAACAGCACAATCGTCACTACCAACACTAAAGTTATCAGAACAATCTAAATCTCCTTCAAACTCTTCACGAAGCTCCAAAAGCAAATCTTCTGCCCTTCCAGAGAATTCTTCCTCCAAAAGCTCACAGGCAGGAACATCCTTCGACAACTCAATATTCCCCAAATTTTTCAAAACGATAGGAAGATCAGCTGCATGTTTCGGACCCTTAAACACGGGGACATCCAACTCTCTTTCGGCTTTTTCTAAATCAAAATCAGACATACCTGGAATAAGAATAGCGGAAAATTTCTCAGTATTCTCATTTTTCAGATTTTTAATGAATGTTTCTAAGTTCATAAAGGAAGCTATTGATATTGGCAAAACTACTATCTCTGTTTTTGTTTCTGCTTTAGAGCAATACTTTCTTACGGATTCTTCCGCGCGCTTTCCCGTGGCAATAAGAATTTTGTCATTTTTGGTCATAGGCTATCGGCTCCTGAAGGGAAGGAAAGGTTTGTTTTTAGGGATTTCAAGCTATTATTTTCTATTTGATAAGATATAGTCCTTTATTTTTGAGATGATTTTTGATTCTTCGCTCTTGGGGGCGATTTTCTGACATTTTTTTTCGTAATAACTTATTTCGTCAAGATAATTTTCAAGAGTTTCATCCTTCCCTTCTTTGTTTGCTTCTATAGCTTTCGTGGCAAGAACAGCTACTTCTACAAGGTAAAGTTCTGGTCTTTTGAAAGGTTTAGGTGATATTTTCTCATTTTTAACGACATTTTTTACTAATCCGGTTACTTTCGCGAATTTTGAAGTGCCAATTTCATCAGTAATAGTTTTTTCTTGCATTTCTTCTACTTCGAATTCGATGATAGCATCAGCTTCAGAAAGATATGGAGCCTCAACAGTTTCTGATTTTTTCCACCCCGGTGATTTTTCTGAGGGTATAATATCTGGTAATCCTTGTTTAATCAAGAATTTAGCATTTGAAATAATGTTGATGGTCCCCACTTCAGTCCTTTTAATGTTCTCATACGTTGTAGTATCCGTGAATAATTTCAATTCGATCCTATCATCTCCAATTTTCTGAGTGCCGATAGCGGCCATGTGAGGTTCTTGTTCTTTTGAATATGTGGTAAGAATTGTTTCTGAAGGAGTGTTTTCTTTCAAACCTGTATTTTTTAGAATATTCAAGTCATCCCCTCATTCATTTTGATGGTTTTCTTTTAGAAAGAACTTTGCTAGGAAAGAGTTTTCTAAGCATTTGAGTTTATTTGGATTCGAAGTCTTTTTCTTCTTGGATTAATTCTCTAAGCGTGGTTTTTCTACAAGCGTATGCGTTATGTGGGTGGATGCTTTCTAGACTTTCAGCTTGTACTTTCAGTATAGTGTCTTTGGGATAATCCTCATCTTTTAGTTTTTGATAACAGTTGTGGAGTGCGTATCGGATGATGTCTTCAATGAATCTGGGTTTTTGATAGGCTTTCTTTATCAGATTATACTCGTCTTCTCTTTTGAGAAGGCTTGTTACGGGTACTGAAAATGCTTTTCTGGCGGAGTCTATCAGCCAATCAAGCCTTACCAGTTTTTCTTTTGTTGTAGCTTTGATTGTTAGGTTGACTCTTTGCGTGTGGCTTGGAGTTTTTTCCAAATCGGTTTTTTCTTTGTCTTTGTATGTTTCTTGCGCGCATGGACAAACTGTCATGCCTGGAACTTTCACTTCGACACTTTTATCGTCTTCAGCGTTCTTATTCATAGAAACTGAGATTGTAACGTCTGCGCCTTCAGAGGTGGTAGTTCCTGTAAAATTTTCTTCATATTGATGACGAGTTCTAGCTATTAATTCTGCTTTTGTCGCATAGGAATGTTTTTCAATCAGTTTTTTACAAATATCCTCCAGCACTTCTTCCAGCGAAGAAGATTCTTCCTTTTTCGCTTCTTCAATAGCTTCCATAAAAGCCTCAATATCTCTAGACATGTGCGTACCGCGCTTATCCTTTGGAAGATCAACATACGCATCCAAAATCACATCATAGAAAAAATCCCCTTCCGGAGTCCTAGTCGAAATTTTCTTCTTTACATCCTTCACTCCCACCTTATCAATCTTCAAAGAAATTTCAGGCTCCCTTTCCTGAACATCATCCAAATCACTCACAACAATCACCGTCGGGCCATTTGGCAATCGCGTAAGATTTTTCTCCTTCGTATAACTTAACTTTCACTGGAAATTCTAACTCTTGATGAATCTCTTTTGCTATTTGTTTCGCGATATTTTCTGTTGTTGCTGCATTTCCTTTTACGGGTTTTATTTCTAGATTGAAAGGTCCTTTAGTTTTTACTTCATCAATTTTATTCTCCGGGACGAGGAATTTATGATCCCAATCTTCCAGTATTTCTCGGACGGTATTTTTCAAAATACCAAAGTCTAAAACCATACCTTTTTTCTCGTCTACTTCTCCACCTTCTATTTCGACGTTTAAAGTGAAAGTGTGACCATGAATATTAGTACACTTATCGGTTATACCGGATGTATAATGTGCCGAATCAAATTTGAAATCTTCAATTCCTATTTTCAAGGAAGTAACCTCCGAAAGTCGATTGTTGAATCAACAATCTTGGTTTCGAATTTTTATCTTACTGCTCTCCAGCATCCTTATTAAATCTGAGTATTTTAACAAA
>CAZSNS010000056.1:11271-12590 GCA_964608515.1 Hadarchaeota archaeon (SeqCode) | reverse complement strand
TAATCCTCTTCCCCACAGTTCTATCCCTATCATCAATATCTGCCCTAATCCCATTAGACTCCAACTCCTCAACCAACCCCTCACAATCCTCAACATGCTCCTCACCAATCGGAACAAACCTAACCTGAGTAGGAGAAAGCCAAACCGGAAACTGAGGCTTATCATCAGTAGCCACAGACTCCAAAATAGCACACAAAACACGCTCAATACTCCCAGTAGGACTAGTATGCAAAACCGGAGGCCTAAACTCCTCCTCCTGCTCAAAATAACTAATATCAAACCTATCAGCACTCTCAACATCAACCTGAACAGTAGGGTTCTCCAAAGGCCTGCCCAAAGCATCCAAAGCGGCCAGATCGCACTTTGCTACCCAATAGTGTTTTCTTTCCTCAATTATCTCTATTAAAGCAGGTCTTCCTATCTCCTGTACTAAAGATTTGATCCATTCTTCATTCTGTTCGTAAAAATTTCTAGTTACTCGGAAAATAAAGTGATACTTCAAACCTAAATCTTCTTCAGTTTCTAAAGTCCATAAAACTTGCTTTCCAAACTCCTTTCTAGCACCTTCTAAATCTTTACAAGCTGTATGCATATCCGGCATTGTAAAAGCTCTAAGTCTTCGCAAACCCATAATCTCCCCTCTCTGTTCTCTTCTGAAAGAATAAGTCGATAGTTCATACATTTTGAAAGGCATATCACTGCCAGATAGATACATATCGTTCATCATAGAAAACATTCCGAAACAAGCTGCAAATCTTAACAACATATTCCTGTTCCCACTTTCAAATCTATACTGTCTTTCGCCGAACTTCTCAGAATGTTCGGCAACGGCTTTATCCCCTAAGTCATACATAATAGGAGTCTCTACGTTCATTGCTCCGTAATCAATCGTTTTTTCATTAACGTAATCTATGAGCAAATCTCTCACTAATTTTCCCTTAGGATACCATCTAAGATTACCAGCATCACTAACCTTATCATAACCAGCTAATTCTTTCTCCCGCATCAAATCCACATGAGGTGGTTCCTCACCAGTTTCTACAGTTCCTTCAGTTTCGCTATTTATGATCTTTTCAAAATCCGAACTTGGACTAAACTCATGCAAGGAAAGAACTTCCCCTTCCTTGTCAATCACCTTCCATTCACTCGCAACCTCAACTTCCTCTTCCTCCTCCACCTCCTCTGGAGTAATTGTTCGTGAAAGTTCTGACATAGGATGCCCTTTACAGCTCAAATTGAAACTCTTATACCATCCGAAAGGTAAACGCAAGGTTTCGATATCCCTCTCTTCAAACCTATCTTGCAAACCATCCATCACC
>CAZSNS010000056.1:3437-11261 GCA_964608515.1 Hadarchaeota archaeon (SeqCode) | reverse complement strand
ATAGCTGTTTCAGGCGAGGAGAGAGAAGGTGACAAATGAGCATACGGATAAATAACAACAGATTCTGCTCCAACTTTCTCAAAAATTTTGTTTATCTCATCGAAAGATTTCTCTATAACCATCTCAGGATCTGACTCATCCTGTTGTTCGATCGCCATAAACGCTACAAGAGTTTCCTCCGCTTTCCCTTCCCTCTGATCTTCAGGAACATCCTCTGCAACTTGGGTTTTTTCCTTAGCTTCAAACTCTAAAAAATCCGCATGAATCAATAATAATCTCAATCATCTCACCTCATCTTATTTTGAACTTTTAATCCTTAAACATCCTCAACTCCGTAGTTTGTTTTCCCGCTCATATAAATTCCAGACCTAAAAATAACTCGAAAATCGGAAAAATAAAACCCTTTAATAAAACGATAAACCTCAAATTATAAGCAGACATTATTTTTTCCTAGAAGAAAAATAAACAATAGGTGGACTTAGGGAGATGAATCAAAAATGGGAGTTATGAAAGTTGTACTTCCGGACGAACTTGAAGAAAAATTTCGAGAAGAAGTTTTTAAAAGAAAAGGGATGAAAAAAGGCAATCTCAGCGAATCCGCAGAAGAAGCTATCAAAATTTGGTTAAAAAAATCTGAGAAAATTAGAGAAGAGAAAGAAGAAACGGAAGAAGAAGGAGAGGAAAAGGCAGAAGAAGAAGCAGAAGAAGTGGAAGAAAAGGAAAAGGGAGAAGAGGCAGAAGATGAAGACGAAGTCTCTTGGTCAATCTAAACCATTCCAAAACTGACAATAAAATCAGTCACTATATAAAAAATCAAAAATAAATCTCTGACTCTTCCTCAAACAATCAAAATCTTTGGATTTGAGAAAAATGTCCGTCCTTTTAAAGATAAGAAATTAATACGAAGTTGAGGGAAAATATGCGATTAGTTATCGGAATTACGGGTAGTAGCGGAATAATTTACGGTTTAAAACTTCTGGAAGTTTGTGAAAAACAGGATATAGACACAGATCTTGTAATATCTCCCGCCGCAGAAAAAATTATTGAATTTGAAATAGAAAAAGATCCAGAAGATTTGAGGAATTTAGCCACTAGAAGTTACGACCATGAGGAATTAGGCGCTCCTATTAGCAGTGGTTCTGTTAACACTGACGGGATGATAATAGCGCCTTGCACTGTGAAAACTCTAGGTTCTCTAGCAAGTGGTGTTACAGGCAATCTAATCACCAGAGCGGCAGATGTCACATTAAAAGAAGATAGAAAACTCGTACTGGTCCCAAGAGAAACTCCTCTCCATAATATACATCTCGAAAATATGTCAAAATTAACACAATCAGGCGCTACCATACTTCCAGCCTCCCCCGGATTTTATCATCAACCAGAATCCATAGAAGAATTAGTAAATTTCGTAGTGGGAAAAACACTCGATCAGTTCGAAATAAAACATGAACTATACAGTTCTTGGGAAGGATTATAATGAGTTTTAGAACTTTCCTAAAATCACTAGAAGAGGAAAACGAAGTCAAACACATCAATAAAAAAATCTCCCCAAAATACGAAGCCGCAAAAACCCTCAAAAATTCAAAAAAAACCCTGATTTTTGAAAACATAAAAAATCACGACATGAAAATAGTTGGAAACGTTTACGGTTCCAGAAAAAGAATCAGCAAAGGACTGCAAACAACACCAGACAAACTAATAACAAAAATGAGAAAATCACTATCATCCACCAAAAAACCAAAAACAAACCACGAAGGACCTGTAAAAGAAATAATTCAAGAAACCCCAAATCTGGAAAAACTACCTATTCTAAAACATTTCGAAAAAGATGGCGGGCCTTATATCACTTCCAGCATTCTGGTGGCGAAAGATTCTGAAGGTAGGCGTAATTTATCTTTTCATAGACTTCAACTCCTTTCAAAAGATCGACTTGCTGTTAGGTTGGTTCCGAGAGATTTGTATAAAATCTTTAAAGACGCTGAGGATCGAGGCCAATCATTAGAAGTGGCAGCTTTTTTGGGGGCTAGTCCAGCTGTGGCTTTAGCCGCTGCAACCTCTCAGTCTTATGAGGTTGATGAATATGATATAGCTAATAGTTTGGGTGAGTATTTAGAGCTGATTGAGTGTCCTTCGACGGGTCTTGAAGTTCCTGTAGATGCCGAAATTGTTTTAGAAGGAAAATTACTTGCTGATGAACGGGTGGAAGAGGGTCCGTTTGCTGATATTACGGGGACTTATGATGCTGTTCGTGAGCAGCCGGTTTTTGAGGTTGAAAATATTATGCGGAGGGAGGATGCTTTTTATCAGGCTTTGTTGCCTGGGAGTTCGGAACATCGGCATCTGATGGGGATTCCTAAGGAACCTCTTATCCTTGAAGAGGTTGATGAGGTGGCTGAAGCTGTAAATGTTTATCTGACTCCGGGAGGATGCGGTTGGCTTCATTGCGTAGTTAGTATAAACAAGAAGGGGGAAGATGATGGGAAGAAATCGATTGAAGCAGCATTTGAGGCTCATCCTAGTGTTAAACATGTGGTAGTGGTGGATGAAGATATTGATGTATTTGATAGTGAGGCGGTGGAGTGGGCTATTGCTACTCGTAGTAGAGCGGATGAAGATGTGATTGTTAAATCGAATGTGGAAGGGTCTAGTTTAGATCCCACTGCAAATCCAGAAACGAGATTGGGTAGCAAGATGGGTATTGACGCGACTAAGTCGTCAGATGATTCCGGAAGATTCGAGAAAGCTAATATTCCTGACTAGAACAGGTTGGTCAAAATGGAGCTTGAAACAAAACAAGAGCAGATGTTAGCAGGTGAAGAAGGGGAAGCTACCCAAAAAGCTATGGAAATATTGGTAGGTCTTGGAAATATTTATGATGCCGATTCTCTCATCCCGATTAAAAGCGCTCACATTTCCGGAATTTCGATAAAAACCAGTGGAGAAGCAGGTTTGAATTTTATAAAAGAAATGGCGAGGGAAGGAGCAAAAGTTTCTGTCCCTACAACAATCAATCCGGCAGGAATGGATTTGCAAAAATGGAAAAAAATGGGAGTTCCAGACGATTTTGCAGAAAAACAAAAAGAGATGATAGAAGCTTATCGCAAAATCGGTGCTAAAACTACCTGCACTTGTAGCCCATACCTTCTAGACAATAAACCCAGTTACGGAGAACATATAGCTTGGTCAGAATCATCCGCTATAGTCTATGCCAATTCGAAGCTTGGGGCAAGAACAAACAGAGAAGGAGGTCCAAGTGCTTTGGCTTCCGCAATAACCGGATTGACTCCAAATCACGGTTATCACCTAGATGAAAATAGAAAAGGTACTTTGAAAGTTGTCGTCGATCCCTCTCTTTTTGAAAAAGATAATACACTTCCATACAGTGCTCTCGGTTATTGGATCGGGCAAAAACATCCGGAAGAAGTGCCAGTTATTAAATCTATTAATCCTTCTCCAGAACAACACAAAGCACTTGGAGCTGGAATGGGAGCTTCAGGTGCCGTATCTCTTTATCATATTCCTCAAGTCACTCCGGAAGCGAAAAATAATCCGGAAATTTGTGAAACTGAAAAAGAAGTACGGTTCGGTAAAAAAGAATTTGAAAATACTATAGATAATCTTAGCCAAACATCTGATCCTGACCTCATTTGTCTTGGTTGTCCGCATTGTTCTCTAGAAGAGTTATCTTCACTAACATCTCATGAAATCGAAGGAGATAAAGAGATTTGGATATGTCTTTCGAGAAGGTTAAAAGAAAAAGCCGATTCCAAAGGATTGACATCCCAACTTAAAGAAAAAAATGTTAACCTCGTTTGTGACACTTGTATGGTCGTAGCACCCCTTGCAAAAATGGGTTATGAAAGCATCGGGGTGAACTCAACAAAAGCAGCTCATTACGCTCCCTCCTTGACGGGCGTAGACGTTCAACTAGCACCTCTAGAGGAGTTGGTAAAATGAAATTTGAAGGTGAAGTAGTTCGGAAAGGTAAAGCGGAGGGAAAAGCTCTAGTGACCGAGGAACCCATCTCGTTCCTAGGTGGAATAAATCCCAATTCAGGGAAAGTTATTGAAAAAAATCACGAACTAGAAAATAACTCTATTGAAGAAAAAATTCTCGTCTTTCCACATGGAAAAGGCAGTACTGTCGGTTCATATGTCCTTCACCAACTAAGTTTGAACAATAAAGCTCCAAGGGGAATAATAACACGAAACGCAGAACCGATCGTCGCTGTGGGAGCTATCATTGCAGAAATCCCTATGGTCCATAAACTCAACAAGGACCCTATCAGAAATATAGAAGATGGAGACATAGTGAGAATAGATGAAAATAGTGTAGAGGTTAAGAAAAATGAAACATCCAGTCGCAAAACATGAGTGTCTAGCTTGTGGGTATACTGATTATAGAATGTCTAACAGACCAATGGACGATCTAGTGCTCGAAGCTTGTCCACGTTGCGATGGCGACATGATTATAAGTTCAAAGGATGAATTGCCTGAAAAGTTGGAAAAAGTAGCAAATTCAATAGATGAGTATTTTCACGTCTGGGACTTTCAAATGTCCACAGAAAACATGAAATTTATAGTAGAAAATGAAACCCCGAAAAAACCCTTCTCAGAACTCTTAGAAAAACTCAAAAAAATAGGCTATACCGCCAGAATAGAAAAAGAAAATGACGAGATAAACCTCCTAATCCAAGAATCACCCGAAATAGAAAAAAGCAACATCTGGATAAACATAGTCTTACTAATAGCCACGATAGGCACAACTTTCGGAGTAGCAGGATACTGGTACCTATACCCCGGAAACGTCATAAAAGCAGCCCTCTTCTCATCATCACTACTCACAATACTCGGAGCTCACGAACTAGGACACAAAATACAAACCTGGCGAAACAACGTGAAAGCTTCATGGCCCTACTTCTTACCTATCCCACACCCACTTATTGGAACATTCGGAGCCGTGATTAAAAATAAAAGTCCGATACCTAGTAAAGAGGGACTTGCCGAAATTGGCGCTACAGGTCCTTTACTGGGATTTGTCTTCGCAATCCCGATCACAATAATAGGTTTGAATTTTTCTCAACCATTCGGCGGAGAGTTGTTTCAACAATTACCGACACCACTAATTTACACAATAATCGGAAAAATCACTTTCGGAGAATTCCCCCTTAGTTTAAACCCCCATCCTCTAGCTTGGGCCGGATTTATCGGAATATTTGTAACTTGGCTAAACTTGCTCCCCACCGGACAGTTAGACGGAGGACATATCGCCCGGAGTTTGTTAAGTAAAGAAAAACATTACCTCCTAACTCGAGGAATCGGACTGTCCTTACTCGCATTCAGCTTTTTCTGGCCCGGATTTTTGATCCTCTCCCTCCTAATCTTATTTGTAGTAGGAAAACCACATCCAGGAGCTTTAGACGACGTATCAGATCTAAACAAAAATGGGAAGATGATGGCTTTAGCAGGTTGGCTCGTGTTTGCCTTGTCCCTACCCATCCCTCTTTGGGTGTTATGAAATGAGTTCTGAGGAAGACGGAAAACTAATTGCACTGGAAGGACCCGACGGTTGCGGGAAGAGCACACAGGTTGAAATGTTAGCAGAATGGTTAAAATCGAAAGATTTCGAAGTGGAGACTACTAAAGAACCCACGGACGGACCTATTGGAAAAATTTTGAGAGATAATTTAGAAAATAAGTTAGACTTATGTTTGGAAACTGAGGCTTTGCTCTTCGCTGGAGATAGAGCAGAACATGTTTCTGACACAATTAGGCCTTATTTGGAAAATGGTAAGATTGTGATTACGGGAAGATATGTTTATTCTTCACTTGTCTATCAGACTGTTAGGGGACTTTCGAAAGAGTGGGTGGAAGAAATAAACAAACCAGCGATAAAACCTGATTTGACTGTTTTTATAGATGTTCCTCCTGAAACTGGTTTGGATAGGGTGAACTCTTCAGGAGAACCTGATAAGTTTGAGGAAAACTTAGAGCTTCAAAAGAAAGTAAGTAATGCCTATCAGAATTTAGCTGAAGAAAAAAATATTCCAGTAATTGACGGAACCCTAACCAAAGAAAAAGTTCAGAAAAAAATTAGAGAAAAAGTCCAAAATATTTTACATGCTGACTTGGGCTGAAAAAGGCAATTCTTTGAAAACCTTTCTGGATGCTTTACCTACTTTTTCTCTATATTCCGGAGTTGTGTAAACCCTTATGAGATCCACATACCCCTGCAACACGTTAACAAGTTGTGAATGTTCGGAAAGAGAAATCAATTCCTTTTTCTCCCCTACCGATTTTCTAAATACGGGAACTTCTTTCGGATCTATATCACGAGGGTAATAAGGCATAGAAGCCAGAGTTGGAACATCCACTGTCACATATTCAGAATCTATCCCAGCTTCTTCAGCTATTTCTGATTCCTTTTGAAACCTCACAGAATCGTCACTCAGAAGCTTTGCGACATACTCGTCTTTAATATGCACCTCTCGCTCATATGAAGACTTTATCAATTTTCTCTCCTCCAATCTACGAAAAGTTTCTTTAGCTGTCTTAGCCCTTTCTCTTTCTTCCCCCTCATATTTTGAAGGTTCTAACTTTCGAAGTGCACTAGTCACATGAGCATCATCCAAACATAAGTAATCGTCAATTTCCTCAAAGGTGGTTAAGCCCAAAAAATCATGAGCATTTTCCATCGCCTTACGCAACATTATCTCACCAGCTCTAACCGCATGATGATAATATACATTCAAAAACATTTCGTAGCGGGCAATCATAAAGGTCTCCAAAGCAGACAATGCCTTTCTATCGATCGCGATGTCTCCGTCGATAACTTCCATAGCCTGGATTAACCTCTGAATATCAATTTTCCCGTACTCAACTCCGGTGAAATACGAGTCGCGCAAGAGAAAATCCATCTTATCAGCATCAAACTGGCTGGTTATAATCTGTTTTAGATATTTTTCATTAGAGGGTTCTCCAAAAATTAACTCAGCCAATTCTGCAGGGTCGTAACCCTGCTTTTCTATCTCGTCAGCCAAACTACTTTCTTTGATCACTTTCTCTCCCAAATCTTCATGAGTCAACCCTAACCTAGATGACAGAACACTTTCAGAAGAATGTGAAAACGGACCATGACCAATATCATGAAGCAATCCTGCGAGTCTTACTAGTTGCCAATCCTCATCGGATATATCTACAACCGTTCGTAAGCTCTCAACTATTTCTCCCGCTAATTTCATAGTGCCTATCGCATGAGAAAACCGGCTATGATTACCTCCCGGGTAAGCTATATCCGTTACAGAAAGTTGCTTTATTCTTCTAAGCCTCTGTACCGGAAAAGTATCTATAATATTTTTCTCAATATCTGTAATACCTATATATCCAAAAACTGGATCCCGAATATATTTACTAGAGTACATCGGTGTAGGATTTCAGAAACATCACTTAAGATTCTTTACCTCGTAAAAATCAAACCTTGAAAACACGCCCTAACAGCCGGAAGAATTGTAATGAAAATCCATTTGCTTTAACCAGTTTAAGAAATCTCGATAGAGAAAAACACTAAAACTTTTTGAAAAGCTCTAGCAAATTATCGAAAAACATTTTCACTTCCTCAGGATTATTCAACCTAAAATCAGCCCCAGTTTCTCTCTCCTCTCCAGAAACTAAAATACCCACTCCCACTCTATCAATAGCAAAGAACGCATCCTCATCCGTCACATCATCACCAAGATAAACAGGCAAATACTCCTCTAATCCGCCAATTTTTCGTAATAATGAAACAGCATCCCCCTTATCCCAATTGATGGGTGGACCTATTTCT
>CAZSNS010000056.1:0-3427 GCA_964608515.1 Hadarchaeota archaeon (SeqCode) | reverse complement strand
CCTTCTCTAAATACGGGGAGATAATAGAATCAACAATTTCCTGTATTTTGGAAGCCCCATTTTCACTAGCTTCTCTGTAATGAAAACTAGCCGTGTAACCTTTATTTTCTACCTTCCCACCCTCAATCGAAATAATCTCTTCCTCTACTTTCGCACAAATCTCTTCTATAATTTTTCTAGTTTGCCTCGCCTCTTCCTTTACAAAATCTATTCTCGGACCAGTCACTTCAAAGCCATGATTTCCAGAATAATAAACTCCTTCAATACCAACCTTTGACTTAAGGTTATCAAGAGACCTACCACTTATGATAGCAACCGGACAATAATTCAAGAGTTCAACAAGTCTTTCCTCCATTTCTGAAGAAAGAGTAGCCTCCTCAGGCGTGTCAACTATAGGAGTTAAAGTCCCATCATAATCACACATCAAAAAAATCGGATCTATAAATAGATCCTTTCGCTCTTCCCAATTATCAAGCAAATTATCCAACATCCCACCCAAAAATAATCATAACTCACATTCCAAATAGGTACTTCCCCTCATTTAAAAAATAATTTTGTAACCATGCAAAAGCATTAACCTATCCATTTTATAGAAAAAGTACAACTAAAAAAATAAAGGGATAAAAATGGTTTTAGAAAAACTCGGAGAATCATTAAACTCCGGATTACAAAAACTAACAAGATCCGGAAGAATCGACGAAGAAACAGTCAAAGAACTGACCAAAGACATACAAAAAGCACTGCTACAATCAGACGTAAACGTCCAACTCGTACTTGACCTCACCCAAAGTATAGAAGAACGAGCATTAGAGGAAGAAGCACCACAAGGAGTCTCGAAAAAAGAACACATCATCACAATCGTATACGAAGAAATATCTACCTTCCTAGGAGAATCAAAAGAAATAGACCTAGAAAAAGACGAACCCGTCAGAGTACTCCTAGTAGGCCTACAAGGAAGCGGTAAAACCACTTCTGCAGCTAAATTAGCTTCCCATTATAAAAAACGAGGATATAACCCTTCTCTAGTAGCTGCTGACACTTATAGAGCAGGGGCTTACGAACAATTAAGCCAGTTATCAGAAGAGATTGGAGTGCCATTATATGGAGATTCTGAGGCAGATGATGCTGTAAAAATAGCGAAAGAAGGCGTGGAGAAGTTTGAGGATGAGTCTAAAGATGTAATACTTATCGACACTGCCGGACGACATCGGGAAGAAGAAGCATTGATGGAAGAGATGAAAGATATCAGTGAAGAGATAAATCCTGATGAGGTTATTTTGGTTATTGATGGAACTTTGGGCCAGCAAGCGGAAAGTCAAGCTTCAGCGTTTAAGGAAACTACGGATTTCGGTTCTATTCTTGTCACTAAACTTGACGGGACTGCGAAAGGTGGAGGAGCCTTGTCTGCTGTGGCAGCTACAGGTGCTCCTATTAACTTTATCGGGACCGGGGAGAAGATTGAAGATATAGAGAAATTTAAACCCGAAAGATTTGTCTCCAGACTTTTGGGTATGGGTGATATTGAGACTTTGTTAGAAAAAATTGAAGAAACCACTGAACCGGAAGATATGGATCAGGAAAAGATGGAGAAGATAATGAAGGGGAAATTAACCCTCGGAGACTTTTACGAACAACTTGAAAGAATAAGCAACATGGGTTCTTTAGATAAATTACTTCAAATGATTCCAGGAGTAGGAATGTCCATACCTGAAGAAGAAATGAAAGTGGGCAAAGAAAAACTTGACGACTTCAAACTCATTATGCAATCCATGACCGATGAAGAACTAGAAAATCCTGATGTCCTCAATAGTTCACGTATAGAAAGAGTAGCAAAAGGGTCAAACACTTCAAAAGAAGAAGTGAAAGAACTACTCGAACAATACGAAAACATGAAAAAAATGTTAAAATCATTCTCAAGAGGAAGAATGCCCGGAAAAGGAGACCTGAAAAGTTTAATGGACAAGATGCCGAAAGATTTCGGATGAAAACTTAATAAGGTTTAAAACTGCTTTATGAAAGTGTAAAAGAAGATGGAGGACCGATTATGGGAAAATCAAAAGGAAAAAGAACTAAGACCCGTCAAAAATTTAGAAAAAATATAAGAGAACGCGGGAAACTTTCGATAGATAAAATAATTCAAGATTTTGAAGTAGGTTCAAAAGCAACAATTAAAATCGAACCAAGTGTTACAAAAGGACAGCCTGACGCCAAGTTTCACGGCAGAACCGGGGTTATAACAGGGAAACAGGGAAAAGCTTTCATAATTAAAGTAAAAGATGGAAATAAGTACAAAAAAGTTATTTCAAGGCCAGAACATTTAGAAAAGGTGGAAGAATGATTGGAGATGAAGTTGTAGAAGAAACCCCCATTTCGTTTGCGGAAACGCTTGAAATTTTGGAAGAAAAGAAGGAAGGGGAAGAATTAGAATTCGAGCAAAGGTTAGCTTATGACTTTGTTCAAAAATTCTCTCAATTACCCATTGATAAAACAAAGGAAATGATGGATGAATTACTTGAAATTCCTAAAATTCGAAAACATCAAGCAGTCATTTTAGCAAACAACATGCCTGAAACAAAAGAAGATGTTCGCCTAATTTTCGCAAAAGAGAGGACTACTCTTCGAGAGGAAACAGTTGAAAAAATTTTAGAAATTATTAACAACTATCGGAACTAATTCTTTTATAGAATCGTGATTCCTCGAAAATAATGAAAAGGTGACAATTTTTGAGCAAAAAATATGAGGATTATGGATACGTGCTAGATTTTTTACCGGAAGGACATCCGGAAGAACAAAAACCAGCTCAATATAGGGAACCTATATGTCAATTGCTTGGAGAAGAATATCTCACGCTCCTTGAGGCTGTCCCTCGGGAAGACGTTAACCTTTCTCCGCAAGATAGGGTCTATATCGGAAAAAAAGGTCGGGAAAAAGTTGAAAGAGTTAAGAGAAGGATCGGTTATGACGAATTGACTTCAGCTGCTAAGGCGGAATTACCCGTAGTTATAAAGGAAATAATCAACGAGGACGAGGATGAATATCTAAAATTCTTCAACGAAGCTTCCCCCATCACAAGCCGTTATCACCAATTTGAACTGATTCCTGGAATAGGAAAAAAACTAATGTGGTCAATAATCGAAGCCCGAGAAAACAAAAAATTCGAAAGTTTTGAAGACTTAAAAGAACGCGTCAAATCATTGCCTGATCCAAAAAAGATGCTCGCGAAAAGAATAGAAAAGGAACTAAAAGGAGAAGGAAAATACTCCCTCTTCGCTAGAAAACCCAAAGAGGAAAGTGGCGAAAGAGAATCAGGTCGATAAGACCTACTATTATTTCTTCTACGTAAGAACAATCCTTTTCAAGTTCTTAAGACAAAACCTTCTAAATCGGTTCAATTGAAAAATAAACAGCTATAAGCATTTGTAAGCTT
>CAZSNS010000055.1:0-13131 GCA_964608515.1 Hadarchaeota archaeon (SeqCode) | reverse complement strand
AAAACCCTCTCAGTTGAAACCGGATGTCGAAGCCTCACTAGCGGCGGGAGTGAAAGACATTTCTATTTTTTGTATGAGAGGACTTCTCAGAAGGGGAAATCCTAGAGATTGGTTTGAAATGGTTCAAAACTCAAAACCGAAAAAACCTAATTCAAGCTTGAAAGCAAATCTAATTAGAAGCGGAGCAAAGCTAGGAACTTCATTAGGGTCAAAAATATTCAGATAAAACCATTATCTAGCAAATTTTTCTATAAGAGAAAAAATAGCATCATGCTAAAAGCAGCGCCCGCAAGAGTACCCAATAAGTTAATTTCCTCCTTGGAAAGAAAATCGAAAGACGCTCCCAAAAAGCTATCAATTTGACAACCGAAAAATCCTGCTATTGTAGCTATAAAAATGAGCTTAGAAGGTTCAAATCCCACTCCCGGAAAAAAATTCAACAAACCGATTCCCACAAATGGCATCAACAAAGCTCCTCCAACCGCAGCCAATTGTCCAAGAGGACTAATCGCCCCTCGCGTCCCAGGTTCCACCTTTTCAAAACTAGTTATCATATTAGGTTCATCATACAAACTACCTATCTCAGTCGCTAAAGTATCTGCAAGAGCAGCCGAAGTAGAACTTATGAAATAATAAGGATTTCCTAAAACCGCTAGAAATGCCGGTATGATACCATTAGCTAAAACTGGATTTACTGATCTCCCGCCAGGATTTTCAATTCCAAGTTCCTCCTTGTAATCATATTTGAATTTGGTAAAAACAGAACCCAATGCTAAGAATGAAAGCAAGCTGGCAAAGTAAAACGGGCCGGAAGCGTGAAGGACTAATATTCCTAAGAAAGTTGCGATTAAGGACCCTCCTGCATCCAGAGACCCGCTCAAGTAAGCAAGGATCCCTATTACTATTGGAGGGACTAGTACTTTCGCTAGCTCAAACTGTATAACCGTGTTTTCTACAAACACTTTTTCACCTAAACCATCATCCCGATACGCTTGATATTGAGATTATTAGTTCTCACCTATTTTAACTCTTAAAGATTCAAAAAAGTAGCCCCTAATCAGAAAATATTACCGTTGATTAAATAGAAACCTATAAGATGAGACTTCCTTAGATTACCGTGAACCTTTCTACAGACCCTTCTAAACTTCTTCAAGATTATGTCCCAAAGAATGTTTCTCAACTCTTTTCCCACTACCACAGCGGGAGAATCACTGAAACCTAAAAAATAGTGGGCATGAAATATCGCATTTCACAGGAAGAAAAAAAGCCACAATTATCAAACTGAAATAAAAAAGCTTATAGATGTAAAAATTTGATAAAATAATTAATTATATTCATAGTTCTTTTGAGTGGGTAATAAATATGGGCCCGTATTTGAAAAAAACCACATTTTTTATCACAATCCTAGTAATTTTACTTTTCATTCCCCTACCATCCACCGGTCAAGAAACTTCGGTGGAGAATGATGCGAATATTCCTAATGAGAACATTGAGAGAGTTATTTTGATTTCAATCGATTCTATGGGAACTATGCTTGAACAAGAACAGAACGAAAATTTTGTTCTAACCCCCAACATCAAACAACTGAAAGAGAATGGTATTTATTATCCTAATGCTCATTGTGCGCTACCATCCGTTACTCAACTTAACCACCCAGTCATGGTAACAGGAGCCTACCCGGAGAAACTCGGAATTTGTGGAAATTCACTATATGTGGAAGAAAATGAAGTTTTATTACATCCCTGGCTTGAACCAGGATTAATCAAAGGAGAAACAATCTTTGAAGCGATAGAAAACAAAAACCCTAACTATACTTCAGCCATAGTAGCCGGCAAAAACTATGTCGGCAGGCCGATTTGGGCTGATTATCAAGTCGCTCCTTCTAAAATATCAGAAAAAACAAAGAATGATTTTCCCAGCTTTCATGTGTTTCCTGAACCAATGCCGGGAGATGTAATAGACTCTTGGACTATGGACAAAGCCTTGAAGATAATCAACGGAAAAGACCCTGAAATGATGCTCCTTCATCTTCCTTGGCTAGATCATCAACGTCATTATGGAGGGCCAAACTCCTTAGAGGCTTGGGCTCAGTTAAGATGGGCGGATAAACAAATTGGGAGACTATTAAAACAGCTTTCAGACTCGGAAAAGCTCTCCTCCACTCTTATAGTTCTAACTTCCGACCATGGACAGACTAACTTGTGGGAGACAATCAACATAGAAACTTACCTAAAGAAAAAAGGCATCAAAGCGAAAACTCCAAACCCAGAAGGAACTTTCAGTCATTTATATCTAGAGAATGATGATAAGATAAGTAAAGCAGTTGCCCTCTTGAGAAAACATTCTCAAGTTAGAAAAGTTTGGGCAAAAGAAGAGATTGACGATATCCATCTAAACACTCAATACACCGGAGATATTTTAGTTAATATTAAAGTTCCCAACAAGTACCTTTTCGATTACGGACCAACCGAATTAAGTCCCGGAATGATCGGACAACACGGCGGTCTAGCAACTAGGAGCGTACCCATCTTGTTTTTCGGGCCGAATGTTTCTAGAGGTGTTACTAGTGTTGAAGAGAATGCTAGTTTAGTAGATATAGTTCCGACTATTTCTAATATCTCTGGTCTTCCCTTACCTTCAACCGCTCAGGGTGACAATCTTTCACAAGTTGAAAATCATAATTTTGGAAGTGCTCCTAGCGTAGACTATTCATTGCCGAAACGAAAAGCCGATAGGGTGGGTGTAATTCCGCCTCTAGTCTTGTTTGTTTCAATTATTTTTCTGGGAATAGGAATTTGGGATAACAAAAAAATATTAAGTTTTGATGTGAATAATTTTGAAGTGGATAGCTGGATAAAATCTTCTCTACCTATATTCATGGCAATTGCCTTAGCCTTGACGGCCAGTTTATTCATGCACTATCAAACATTATGGGTAGATACTCCAGGGATAAATCCTGACTCTTACCTTTCTTGGGCGATAGGGATAACACCATTCCTAACACTCCTGGAAATATTACCAGTTTTAACAGTTCTGGTATGGGCTAGTCATTGGATATTTGGAGGGTTTTTCATCGGAGGTGTCGAAAAATTCATGACTGGAAAATCGATAAGGAAAACATTTGAATATTTACCTCTTATGTTTGTCCCCCTAGTCATCAGTCAGATTATTTACACGCTCATAAATATTGCAGTAAACATACCGCCTTATTCAGTAATGTGGTTATTTCTAGGTTTATTCTGGACAGGATTTGTTCTTTCAATCATTCTAGGAATTATGCTGAATAAGAAAGTCTATGAAACTTCTTTGAGAAAAGCAAGCTTCCCTGTCATAATTTTCGGTATTCTCACAGGTATAGTCTGGACAATCTCGTTGGTCTCATTATTATTTTCTTCCTTACTGCCAGGCCTATCTTTGCTCGTATTCTAAAATCTAAAAGTTTATTTTTTCTTGATAGATTCCGGTTTGAAAATAAGAGTTTTTATCTCGTTACCACCAATCTCCATATCAAAATTTTTTCCCTCTTGATCTAAAGCTTCGTAAGTTTCTTCTTCTGTCATCGAAACGGAGCGGGCTTTTCCCATTTTCTCAAATAAGGATAAAACGAACTCTTTATCTTCACCGATAGGTTCATAAAATCTGGCGGTTATCTCCTCACCATCCTCGGACTTTTTAAAAGCAGATATTATAATAGACTTCTCATCTGTTTCCAAAAAGCTAAATTCGGAAGGTAAATCCCCCTCATCAGATTCAGCCTTTTTCACAATCAAAGAATTATTCTTTTCATGACCTTTTCTAACTACATTCGATTGTTCCCAACTCCCCTCATGTGGATAAATGGAATATTCAAAAGAATGATGACCTCTTTCCCACGATTCAGTCTCCTCCCAAAATTTCAGAAATGGAATAAGATGATCTATAAGAGTCCAACCACCTTCAAGTTCCGGCCCACCCTGAGAAGCATACTCTCTAAGCAACAATCCATGATAAGGATAAAGAGCCCACTCCCCCACATATAATCCTTGAAGGGACATTTTAACCGAATCAATCAAACGGCTAGTAAAATCTTTAAAATTCTTAAGTAAAAGCCCCGGAAAACGAGCAGGAAGAACAGAAACCGAACGGAACAAAGTCATGGAAAGTAAACCCTCTTCCACCTCATACCCAGGATTACCCTTATTCAAAACGGCAAACCCATAATCATCATTAGAAATATCAACCCAATTTTGCGCAGGCCAATGCCCGTCTTTTCTTTCCGCGGTATAGAAAGGGGTTTCGTAATAGTTGTTTCCATCGATATCGGGTTCGAAAACGACTTGCACACGCCTATTCTTTCCATCAAAATCTATAGAAGTTTCAAAATCTATCTTTCTCATGTCTGAATATAAAGAAATTTTTTGAACCCAAGCTAGATTTTCCCCTTCGCTTTGAATTTTTACAGTTTTTATCAATGGTCCGTCTTTCGTTAGTTCAATCTCCGTTTGGTGTTCAGAACTTCTGAGTTTTTCTCCCATTTCTTGTATCGTCCAAAGATTCCCGACGTCTTCTTTTGTTATTATTTCGTTACCGTAATATTCGGCGTCTTCTGTTAGTATTTCTTTTTCAATTTCCTTATCATAAAGGGAGGTTATACATCCCTTTTCTGAATCTATTTTTATTCTGTAGTATTGATTTTCAAGAACTTTTTCACTCCCTTCAAGATTTGTGTCTTTTTCTTCTTTTCTTTCCCTTGATTGGAGGAAATAAACCTCATACCCGAATGAAGGAACTTTTGCTTTGAAAAAAATCTGACCATCATCGATTTGAGAAGAGATTTCATCTCCCTCACTATTCTTTATGACAAACTCGCGATTCTCTTCAGGTAAGTTAATAGAAACGATATCTTCTCTTTCCCAATTCAAACTATTAAAGACAACAAAAGGTTCCCCCTCACCACTAGTATCAATTTCCTCAAGTAGAAAATCTAAAGATTCTTCCAAAACCTCACTAATCAAATTCTCAGCAAACTCGTACCTTTTCATCGAAACATCTCTGTATAGCTTGTCCGTCTCCGTCCCACAAATCGTATCGTGAGAATCGTTCTTCAAAATATATTTCCAAGCAGACTCTAATTTCTCAGCAGGATATTCCTTCCCCAAAAAATGAGAAATGGTCGCAAACTTTTCAGTCCTAACGATTTCAGTTTGAGTTTCTCTACATTTTTTCTTAATCTTCTCTCTCGATTCGTAACATCCCGTAAAAACTGGATTATACTCCTTTTCCTTCACAGTTTTAAGATTTTCATCCTCTATCTCTTCAAAAAAGTCGGTAGGAGTAGCAAGCGAAAACTCTTCCTCTCGCTGAGAGTTCCAAACTTCAGAAAAATCTAACCATTCCTCCATAGGCACAGAAAAATCAGTGCCGAAAGGAACCAATAGCTTATCCACACTAGCTCTACTACCCTCATAAGTCACGCGGTTCTTTAACTCGTCAGCCATCCTTTGAGTAGAGCTAAAACTCGAAAGAGGAAGCATCCCAGTCATCCCGGTATAACTTCCAGCCAACCAATGAGCCAAAATTTTAGAACCATCTGGAGCTTCCCAAAAAAAGTCCAAATCATGATCAGCGTTCCAAGGTTGGACACCTCTAGCAAAGCCAAAATACTCAAACCCGGATTTCTTCAAAATTTGCGGAAGCTGATAAGGATGACCGAATTCGTCTATTTCCCACGCCACTTTGGGTTTTACGTCAAATTCTTTTTGAAGATATTTCCTCCCGTAAAGAAAGTTTCTAATTAATCCCTCCCCTGTAGGTATATTTTCGTCAGGTGCTGTCAAAGTGCCACCCACTAATTCAATTCTCCCTTCATCCACGTAATTGGAAAGCTCCATTTTCTTTTCCGGGTGAGCCTCTATGAATGGTTTTAAGGCAGAAACTTGGTCGATAGTGAACTTGAAATCTTCGTCTTTATCTAAAAACTCTATTGCTTTTAGAAGGATTTCTTCTATATCTTCGGCATACCCTTCTTCTGATTTCCACCATTGAAGGTCTGAATGAAAATGAGGAAAGCCATAAATTTCATTGATTTTCATTGAAATCTTCTCCTACCGGTTTTTGAAAGATTAACCTTATAATTTTGAGGCATTCCATTATCTATCCAAATATATTCCCATGGATATTTTCTAGTTATTTTTCCAAGTCAGTAACTATTTATAGTAGTCGACTATTTCTCCGAGTAATTTGTAGGAAGATGAGAGTTTTTCAGGATCACTAAAGAAGGTTTCGTTCCAGAAAACTAGATGCTCCATTCCTTCTTTTCTGTAGCTCTCTATTTCTTCAATTATATCTTCAACCGAACCGTATAGGTATGACCTCTTAACTACTGAGAGTGGAACTTTTTCTACCGCTTCCATAATTTCTTCTTTCGAATAAGAGGCGGGAATGTAATCAGTTAATCCGTAAGTATCATCACCTAGCGGATGAGAGGCACCCTCTTCCTCATAAATATCTGCCGGAATAGCTAAGCATCTTGACTTTACGGCTGGAGTATCCATTATCTCTAAACACTCATTTTCACTCTCTCCGATGATTATGCTTGCAAACAAACCTTTTGATAATTCCGAAGTGTCCCTGTCCTGTTTTTTCATTTCGTTCAAAATTTTAGATAATCTTTCACCGTATTCTTCCGGAGTCAGCGTCGTAGGTAGCCAACCGTCAGCATATCTCGCAGTTATTTTAAGCATTCGAGGACCGTGAGCTCCTAACCAGATGGGTGGTTGTTCTCCATCGTATAGAGGAAGGTCGAATACGGCATCTTCTAGTTCCCAAAATTCTCCATCATAGTCGATTGTTTCCCCTTGTTCTGAATTCCATAATAGTTTGATAATCTCCAGAGCTTCTTCCAGTTTACTTACAGGTTTCGAAAAATCTAACCCATACGGAGTAATGTTTTCTGCCTCACCAGCGCCTAAACCCAAGATTGTTCTTCCTTTAGAAACGTGGTCTAAAGTCACGATACTCTGGGCCAACATAGCCGGGTGTCTTCTGATAATTTCCGTAACACTACTCCCTATCTTAATATCATCAGTAGCTTGAGAGGCGAGAGTCATAGAAATCATAGTTTCCATAAAAACATGGGGTGAAGACTGGAAAGCCGCTATAGGCATAATGTCAGGCTCCCAGATCGACTGTGGCCACCAGCCCATAAGGTGGTCTGGGAACCATATCGAATCGTAGCCTTTTTCTTCGTTTCGTTTTGTTTGTTTTGTGATTCCTTCTACTGGTGGAAATGTTGGGCCAATAGTTCCTATTTTGAGGGGTTTGGTATTGGCTATGGAATCGCCTCCTCTGTTTTTTCATGGGAGGTGGTAAATAGTTTTTTTCTCTGTTTGGTTTTTGAAGTTAGTCTTCTTCTATATATTGGTCTCTTAGCACTTTTTTATCGGTCTTGCCGACGCTAGTTTTTGGCAATTCTTCCATGAATTCTACTCTGTCAGGGATTGCGTATTTTACTATTTTTCCTTGTTCGACATGTTCTTCCATATGTTCTATGATTTCCTGTTCGGACAATTCTTTCCCTTCATGAGGAACGATGAAGGCCATAGGTCTCTCGCCCCATTCTTCGTCCGGTACTCCGATAACTGCACAGTCTTTAACTCCGTCATGAATACTCAGAACATCTTCGATATCCGTGCTGCCTATCCATTCACCGCCGCTCTTTATGAGGTCGTCTAACCTATCCACAATTTGTAAGTATCCTTCTTCATCAACTACAGCCACGTCTCTCGTGTGTAGCCAATCGTCTTCCCAGAGTTTTTCCGTTTTTTCCGGATCCTTATAATATTCCTCAGTTAGCCATGGAGCTCTAGCAACAACCTCGCCTTGATCTTTACCATTGTGCTTTACCTCATTACCCTCGTTATCGATAACTTTAACATCAGCAAATGGTGCAGGTAGTCCGGTACACACATCGATTTCTCGTCTTTCTTCTTCGTCCGCATCCCATATCTCTTCCTTTTGTTGCGCAATCGAAAGTACTGGACCTGTTTCTGAAAGGCCGTATCCTGCCCAAACATTAAGACCCATTTTTTCTGATGCTTCTTTTGCTAACCCTTTTGGTAGTCTTGAACCGCCGATAATTACTCGCAGGTCTGAGAATGGTTTTAGTATTCTTATTAAGAATCTTTTTAGCGGGTTTAGTTCGGAGATTCCCTCTACTAGTCTTCTCAAGATAGTGGGCACCATGTGACTTATGGTGACGTCTTCCTCTCGTATCAGTTTGATTAACATTTCTCCTTCATATTTTCCTGGATAGACTTGTTTCATGCCTAAGAATGTAGCCAGATATGGCATACCCCACGCATGGACATGGAACATCGGTGTTAACGGCATGTAAACATCTTCCGTTGAAAATCTTCTATCCGGTCGGGCCCAATTACTCATTAGAGATGTGCTTAAGAGGTGGAGAAGTATTTTTCTGTGGCTGAACCAAACTCCTTTGGGTTTGCCTGTTGTGCCTGTAGTGTAGAAGAGTGTGGCTCTTGTGTCTTCGTCTAAATCGGGAAATTCGTATTCTGGAGAAGCTGATGATAAGAGGTCTTCGTATTCAAGATCTGTCAAATCTGTTTCAGGCATCTCTTCACTGTCTTTCAAAACTATGTATTTTTCAACTGTTTCTAATTCGTCACTATACTCTTCCATCATGGGCAGAAATTCTTCGTAAACAAGTACGTAATCATCCTCGGCGTGGTTCATTGTGTAAATCATATTTTCTTCCGAATAACGGACATTAACCATATGTAAAGTGCATCCCATAGAAGGAATTGCAAAGTAAGTTTCTAGATAACGGTGGGAATCCCAATCCAACACTGCAATAGTATCCCCTTCTTCGACACCTATCTCTTCTAAAGCGTTAGATAGGCGTTGAACTCTTTCGTATAAATCCGCGTAGGTATATCTGACCTGGTCTCTGTAAATTATTTCCTTTTCAGGCGCTCTATATACTGGATATTCTAGAATATTCTTTATTTGTAAATCGTAGTCATAATAAGACATATTTCCCCCAGAACCTATTAACACTCATCATAAATAACAGTATCTATTTTTATAGACTAAATCTTCCAAACAAGGCAAAAAAAGTCGTTTAAATAAATCCTGACCTGTTTTTTGAAAAACTTCAGTCGAAAAAAGGTATAAAGTGAAGTATTACTAAAAAGAGGTTAAGCCTCTTTAATATTTTTAAAAGAATAAGGAATCTCGGATAACATGGATTTGAGAAAAAAGAATGATAATACAATCGAAATCTCCGCTGGAAATAGAAGTTTTGATTTTCCGTACTATCTTTTAGAAAAAAACGAAAAAATAACCCCTCATCAAATCAAACATCAAGAAAACCAAGTCCAATGTAAACTTGAAAAAGGTGAGATAACGGATACTATCGAAAGCAGTGAAAATTCTCTAATAGTTGAAAGAAATTGGAAGATAAACGATGAAGGAAAATTTAAGCTCCCCCTCAAAATACACACTCCCGATATTCCAACAAATTGGATCATTCCTTGTGTAAATTATAATGGTAATCCGAAAGGTGAAGGAAAATTTCCGAGACCCACTCTCGAAAAAGGATGGAGTTTCAGAGAAGATCGGATAGCAATCCCTTCATGTTCCATTATCAAAGATGATAATGGACCATTAGCTTTCTTCTCTTCCCCAGCAAAAACTGAAAATGAAATCTCTTCTGTTCTAACTAAATCGGAAAACTCTGGAGTTTCTTTGGTAAATCTTACTCCTTTTTCGGAAAAACCTAGGAGACATACTAACAAATGGTATTTGGGAAATTTGTCGAGGGCTAAAGAGGAATTTTTCACAGTTTCGCCCGGTTTTGAATATAATAGAAAGTTCTATATTTTGTGGGAAAACGATCCTGATAGTACTTATCACTCTCTGCTAAGCCGTATATGGAAAAAACTCTCTCCCGAACTAAGTACTTATGAGGACTGGAGGAAAAATGCCGAACATAGAATTAATCATTTAATCAGAAATCTTTATATGGACCGAAAGGATGCTTCTGGTTTTATTTCCTCTCTTCATTGGAGTATGGTTCCGATAAATAACACGTTTTCAGGAGGTTTTATAGGAAAAAATCCTGAAATTGCACTTTCTCTCTACAGAGCTTTTCTAGATTCAGAGGAAGATTATTTAAGAGAAATTTCTACAAAAGTACTCGATTTCTTTACTAATGCT
Source organism: Hadarchaeota archaeon (SeqCode) (assembly GCA_964608515.1). GTDB lineage: Archaea > Hadarchaeota > Hadarchaeia > Hadarchaeales > JAGGTB01 > CAYLJV01. The sequence goes on along the minus strand of CAZSNS010000055.1, from coordinate 2,913 downwards.
CGGCTTTCAAACGGTTTACTACTTTCCGATTATCAGCTGGCTAAGAAAAAATGGACAGGATTGCATTTTCTCGGAAAGGAGGATTGTAGCACTCGAATGATGGGTGAAATGACTTACAACTTCATAAGAGCTTTTAAAATCGCCAAAGAAGAAGACTCAAATCCGGAATGGTTAGAAATAGGGAAAAAATTTTGCGAATTCATGGTGAAAAATCAGCCAGAAGATGGGAACTTTGGAAAATGGTGGTCTCAAAACGGAGAGTTAAAAGACCCTTCCGGAACTAACAGCGCTTATGTAATTTGGCCTTTGTTGGAGTTGTACAGAGAGGAGGGTGATGAGCGGTATTTGGATTCGGCGGAGAAGTGTGCTGAATTTCTTATTGATAATTTTGTGGAAGAGGACTTGTACTGGGGAGATGCATTGGACTCTGATTGTATCGATAAAGAGGGAGGTCATTCAATTTTGAGGTCGCTTTTGCTTCTTCATGATGTGACTGGAGATGATTATTATCTTGAATCCGCTGAGAAGGTTGGAAATTATGTTTTGACTTGGACGTATTTTTATGATGTTCCTTTTTCTGAGGATTTACCTTTAGGAGAAAGGGATTTTGGTACTGCTGGTGGAACTTCTGTATCTGCTGCTCATCATCATTTGGACCCGTATGGTGCGGCTATTGCATATGATTGGTTGAAACTCTGGAAAAAGACAGGTAATGAGGTTTGGAAAGAGTATGCTATTGCGGCTCTTGATTTCGTTCATCAGATGGTAGCTACGGAAGAAGACCCTTTGAATGCTCCTGAATATTTCGAAGGTTGGCAACCAGAACAGTATAATCAAACCGATTGGGATTATCTTTCAAACACAATTTGGGGACGAGGAACATACAAATCCATGATCTCTTGGGTTCCGGCTCTAGTTCTCGGAGCTTTTTTCGACATTAGGGAAGATTTTCCCGAAATAATGAACTTCGAAATTAGCGAAATCAAAACTGAAGAACCTAGAGAATTGAAACTTTCAAAAATTTTTAGAAAAATTGGAACAAGATTGAACTTTTTTGTGTGAAAATTTTTAACAGCTGGTTAATTTTCAAAATTTTAAAAAATGGATAATTTTTAATCTGAAAAAATCCAGTTTTAGTAGGAGATATTATGGGTCATTTGAAGATTTATGAAAAACTCCAAGAGAAACTAGATAAAGCCCCGGTAGGTTTTCCTGAAAGTCCTGAAGGGGAGGAGAAAGAGATTCTTCGTATATTATTTTCCGAAGAAGAGGCTGATTTAGCTCAGGATTTGCCGTTTGTTTCTTTCACGATCGAAGATGTTTCTAAAAGAATGGATAAATCTGAAGAAAAAATAGAAAACACTCTTGACGAAATGTCAGAAAAAGGAACTGTGCTTAAAGACGAGAGGGAAGAAGGTACAGTTTATAGATTATTGCCGGTGGTTGTAGGTTGGATGGAAATTCCTTTCGCTTCAGGTCCTGAGGAAGATAGTAGGCAAGAGGAGCTCGCACCTTTATGGAAAAAGTACTGGATTAATGTTTGGCTTGATGAATTAGGTGATAGAGATACTTCCGTGATGAGAGCTCTCCCTGAAAAAGATTCTATATCATCAGAAACTCAAATCTTGCCTTATGAAGATGCGGTTAAACTTGTAAAAGCTAGAGAAGATATCGCCGCCGTACACTGTGCTTGTAGGGTAAAAACAAGATTAACTGGGAGCGGGTGTGAACATTCACTAGAAAACTGTCTTACTTTCGGACCATTAGCACGCGCTGCGGTAAAACAAGGGTTTGGTGAAAAAATCTCTTCTGAAGAAGCTCTAAAAATCCTCAAAGAAGCTAACCAAGAAGGACTTGTACACACAATAGAAAACCATCAAGGAAAACTCGAAATACTTTGTAACTGTTGCGAATGTTGTTGTATGTTATTCCAATCTATCCATAAAGCAGATAATCCGGATACTATTGCTAAATCGAGTTATCAGGCGGAAGTAGATACGGAAGAGTGTATTGCTTGTGGAATTTGTGCTCTTCGATGCCCGATGAATGCAATTACTGTGAAGAAAAACAAAGAACCTGCCGAGATAGATAATGAAAAATGTATCGGTTGTGGAGTCTGCCATCCAACATGTCCCACAGACGCTATTCAATTAGAACTTAGAGAAGACGCAGAAGAACCACCAGAATACGTAGAATACGTCAAATCCCTACTTGAAGACAGAGGGAAAGATATGAGCGATTTACAATAATTTAACTTAACGATTCGTTGAATTCCTCATGCGCTTCAAAAACAGCCTTTATATTTTCTGCTGGTGTTTCGTTTGTTATAGCGTTTGTATCGGATAGGATGATGTTGGGATATGCTTTGTCCATTATTTTTTTGATTCTTTTCTTGACTTGTTTTGGTTTCTTGTTTGGAAGTGTTTTTTGAACGTCTATTCCACCTAAGAGTGTGATGTCGTATTCTTCAAGTATTTTCTCTAAATCGTTTGCTCCTTCTTGAATTGGATTAATAGCATCGAAACCAAGTTCTATAAATTCCGGTATTAGCGGTTCTATATGTCCACAACTATGAAGGCAGACATATCCGTGTTGTTTGAGTTCTGAAACCATCTTTTCAAGATTCGGTTTTATGAACTCCATCCACATTTCTTTAGACATTTGGAGATTGTTTTGAGTTCCGTAATCATCACCGATTATAACAGCATCTAATTCTTTAATCACTGGTTTTGCAACTTCCAATTGGATCTTTGCAGTATGTTCTAACAATTCTTTAACATCTTCAGGTTTCTTAACTAGAGATTTCAACAGTTTTTCCATTCCCATATAATTCTCAAGAGATTCCCAAGGACCTTGAATCATTGAGATTAAGAATTTGTCTTCATATTTTTTTCTCATTTCTCGAAGGGTGTT
>CAZSNS010000054.1:11971-13703 GCA_964608515.1 Hadarchaeota archaeon (SeqCode) | reverse complement strand
CAGGGCCGTGAGGTGATTAGATGGGTGAAGTTTCAGTTACTTTGAAAGTAATGCCCGAAGATAAGGAAATAGATCTTGAGAAGATGAGAGATGAGATAGAATCTCTTATGGATCCTCACGATATTGAGGAAGAAGAAGTAGCTTTCGGTCTAAAAGCTTTGAACGTTGTTAAAGTGATTCCGGAAGATGCTGGCGGAACTGACGAACTAGAGGAAAAAATTCTCGAGCTAGAGGGCGTGAAAGACGTTAGAGTTACTGACCAGCGAAAACTTCTCTAAACTTGATTTAGAAACCCAATTTAGAGGGTTTTGATTGGAAAAGTCAATAGAGAAAATTAGGTCAGACTTTCCTTTTCTAGACTCAGGAATAATCTATTTAGACAATGGAGCTACAGCTCTCACTCCAGAACCAGCTATAGAAGCTATGCTCGAATATTTTCACAAATATAACGCCAATATAGGAAGAGGATTACACCAGTCAACCAAAAAAGCGTCCGAAAAATTCGAAAACGCCAGAGAAAAAATCGCCAAGACAATCAACGCAAAACCGAAAGAGATCGCCTTTACCAAAAACACAACTGAAGCACTAAACCTCCTAGCAAACGGACTAGATTTAGAAAAAGGAGACAAAATAATCGCCACAATATTCGAACATCATAGCAATCTGATCCCCTGGCAACAGTTAGAAAAACAAAAAGGAATAAACCTCGAGCTCATCCACGAACACAATAACCTAATTATAAACCCATCAGCAATAGAATCAGCAATAGACGAAAAAACAAAACTAATCACAATGCCTCACGTCTCCAACGCTTTTGGAACAAGACAACCTGTAAAAGAAGTCGGAAAAATAGCAAAAGAAAACGACATACTCTTCTCTATAGACGCAGCACAATCGGTCGGACACCAACCAATCGATGTCAATAAAATAAATTGTGACTTTCTAGCCACACCTGGACATAAAGGCTTATTGGGACCGCAAGGAACTGGAATTCTTTACATAAAGGAAGAACATTTGGAAAAAATCCACCCACTCCTTTATGGCGGCGGGATAGTAAAATCCGTCAAAAAACACGAGTGTGATTTTGTGGAACCACCGCAAGTTTTCGATGCAGGAACACCAAACATTCCGGGAATTATAGCCCTTGGCGAGTCAGCAGAATATGTAATGGATATCGGTTTGGAAAATATCGAACAAAGAGAACGAGAACTCGTCAAAAAAATGCTAAAACTTGATGAGGAAAAAAACGTGAAAATTTACGGACCTAAAGATCCTGAGAAACTGGGAGGTATTGTCAGTTTTAATGTTCAAGGTTTGGATTCTCATGAAGTTTCGTCGATATTGGACGAAACGGAAAACATAGCAACGAGGTCCGGTTATCATTGTGCGGAACCTGCCATGAATTTTCTAAACATCGAAGGAAATGTCAGAGCTTCAGTCCATTTTTACAATTCTTTTGAAGAGATAGACGCACTTTTAAACACAGTCTCGAAAATTGTCGAAGACCTAACCTAATTGACTAAAAGTTTAATTTTTTGAGAAAAGTCTGATTATATGTGAAAAATTTACATTTAAACAACCATAACCCTTTAAAATGTAGAGAAAAATAATGTACTCAAACTCATGTTCATCAGGCGTTGCCCGACGCCTGTAAAACCAAGCCAAAACGAGCCGAACGGTACCCCCGACCGTTCGGCTCCCTCCCCCCTCTCCTTCTGAAAAATTTTCCGAA
>CAZSNS010000054.1:0-11961 GCA_964608515.1 Hadarchaeota archaeon (SeqCode) | reverse complement strand
GTTTATTTGGTTTTAGCTGAGGGAGATTTTGGAGGTTTCCTTTTCGGTTTTTAATACGATTGAGGTTCTAGTACTCTCAACTCCTGAAATTCTATCAATTTCGTGAAGAATCTCGTTGAGCTTGCTGGGTCCGTCTGTGACTAGTTTTAGAAAGAGGTCGTGTTCGCCGGCCATTTCGTGGACTTCAAGGACTTCTTTTCTCTGTGTGAGTTTTGGACGGACGTCTTCGCATCTTCCGGATTTTGTGGAGACTCCTATGAAGGCTTTGAGTTTTTTTCCGATTTTTTTAGGGTTTATTTTTGTGACGGTTTTTTGGATTATTTTTTGTTCTTTGAGTCGTTTGACTCTTTTATGAACTCCTGAGGAGCTTACTCCGATTTCTTTCGCTATTTCGGCATAGGATTTTTCTGCGTCTTTTTGCAAGATTTCTAGTATTTTTTTGTCAGTTGAGTCCAGATCCATTTTTATTCGTAAACACCTTACAATAATAATAGAAAATCGTGTATCTTATTTATTATTATCGGAAAAAGGTGAATAATATTTACAAAAAACGATATTTGGTAAAATTTATATACATAAAACTCTTGCTTACTTAAAGGTAAAAAATGAACAAAAAAACAATCGAAAACCTCTCAAAGCAGGGAGAAAAAGCACTCATAATAGGCATAGGTGGAGGGGGAGATATCGTCGGATCAATTCCCACAGCAAAATACATAGAAAGACTAGGACTGGAAACAATCATAGGAGGACTAACTTGGGAAAGATCAGTAAACGACCCAAAACCCGGACCACGAAAAATTAGCGAACTGAAAAATTTAAATCCTCTAAATAAGACCACAGCCCTCGCAAACCCCCAAACAAAAACGGAAGAAGATGTCAAAATAACCGAAGCTTCCGTTTCCGAGATACTTGGCGAAGAGACTTTTCTCTTGGATTTAAATTATGGAGTCAAGGGAGCAGTCGAAGGACTAAACAAAGCAGTAGAAGAATTGAATATCGACTTTATTGTTGGAGTTGATGTAGGTGGAGACGTACTAGGCAGTGGAAAAGAGGAAGGACTCCGAAGCATGTTGGCAGATAGCATGGTACTTTCAACTTTACACAATCTTGAAATCCCTTCCGTTCTAGGAGTTTTAGGCATGGGTGCCGATGGCGAACTAGTCCTAGATCAACTTATGGAAAACTCAGCAGAAATAGCCTCAGTAGGCGGATTTTTAGGCGCTAGGGGGATTGACCAGGAAGATTTGAAAATTTTGAGAGAAGCAGTTAGAAACACCAAGACCGAATCTTCTGCTCTAGCTTTAAGAGCTGCTGAGGGGGAATATGGAGAAGTTGGGATTCGAGACGGGGAAAGAAAAGTAGAAGTTTCTCTCATAACTGCTATAACTTTTTATTTCGACCCCGAGCTATTGGTTAAAAAAATTAACAATGTAGCCATTAAACTTTCTAGAACGGAGACTATTGAAGAAGCACAACAGATTATGGATAAAGAAGGAATACCAACCGAATTAGAATATGAAAAAATTACGAATGGAAAGACTAAAAGAGGCAAATGATGAGAAAAAGAATAGATTTACACACCCACTCATTCTTTAGCGACGGACAACTGTTACCAGCAGAACTAGCCAGCAGGGCAGAAAAACTAGGACACAGAGCAATAGCAATTACCGACCATGTCGGCCCTTCAAATATGGATCAGGTAATCGAAAGGATAGCCAAAGCTGCAGACAAATTAAATGATAATATGTCGGTCGATATTGTGCCGGGTGTGGAGTTGACGCATGTTCCAATTGATCTTATTCCGGAACTTGCCGAGGAAGCTCGAAATTTAGGAGCCAGGTTAGTTGTTGTGCATGGTGAAACGATTGTAGAACCTGTTCCGGTCGGGACGAACAATGCAGGTATAAAGTGTGAAGAGGTTGATATTCTAGCGCACCCGGGAATGTTATCAAGGGATGATGCTGAACTTGCTGAAGAAACTGGGACTTATCTCGAAATATCTTCCAGAAAGGGTCATTCTCTGACCAATGGTAGAGTTGTTAATTTTGGAATGGAAGCTGGGGCAGACATGTTGCTTAACACTGATACTCATTCTCCTGAGAACTTGATTACTTATGACGAGGCGGAGGCTATAGCCTCGGGCGCAGGATTGAAGGAAGAGTTGATGGAAGAGGTTTTGAAAGACAATCCTGAAACGATTTTGGGGGAATGTTTATGATTTCAGACAGAGTGAAAAAAATGATAGAGGACGGTATAGCCTACCCTCTTGCAGAATCTTCCGAGGAGGAAGATAAAGAATTCACAAAACTTTGTTCAAACGAAAACCCGTACGGACCTTCCCCTAAGGCAGTAAAGGCTATCAAGAGAGAGGCTTCGAATATCGGAGAATATCCGGAATCGGTTCCTATAGAGCTTAAGGAAAATATTGCTGATTATGTAGGTGTTAATCCTACTCAGATTTGTGTTGGTAATGGTTCCGATGAAATTATGGACCTAGTGGAGAAGGCAACTGTGAATCCGGGCGACGAAGCTATGATTCCAATTCCAACCTTCAGCCAATATGAATTATCTTGCCGTTCCAACGCTCTCAAGTTAAATTTTGTAAAACTGGACGATTACGAATGGGACGAGAAAAAACTCGTAAACGAGATAGATAGTTCCAAAATCGCTTTCATAGGTAGACCCAACAACCCAACTGGTAATATGATCTCTAATGAAGGTTTGAAGGAACTTTTGAACACTGGGAAGATGATAGTTGTCGATGAAGCTTATGTCGAATTTTCCGAAAACAGTATTTCTAACTGGGTTAATGATTATGAAAATCTGATTATTCTAAGAACCTTCTCAAAAATGTTTGGACTCGCAGGCCTCCGAATCGGGTACGGAGTTGCAAATCCCGAACTCATTCGAGCCCTAGAAAGGGTCCGACCTCCTTTCAGCGTCAACAGATTGGCCCAAAAAGCCGCGATTGCGGCTTTGGGGGATGAAGGGTTTGTGGAAAAGACTCGTGAAACTATTTTGGAAGGGAGGAGATTCTTACAAGAAGAATTGTCGAAAATAGGTTTCGATACTATTCAATCTAAAGCTAATTTTATAATGGCCTCGCCGGAACCTTTGGATTTGGATGCGGGTGCTGTTTGCGATTATCTTTCTCGTGAGGAGGGAATTTTGATTAGAAATCTTTCAGGATTTAGAGGAGCATCTTCAGAATGGGTTAGAATAACGGTTGGAAAGCCCAAAGAAAATAAGCGATTAGTTAAAGCCTTAAAAAGACTAAAGGAGAATGAAAAATGACTTTAAAACTAGCAGTTCCAAATAAAGGTCGTCTTCACGACCCTGCTGTCGATTTGTTAGAAGATTCTGGTATTGGAGTGATGGATAGAGGATCTCGGCAACTTTTTGCAAGGACAAATATTGAAGATTTGGAAATTATATTTGTCCGAACTCAAGACATTCCTAACCTGGTGAGTTCAGGAGCAGCTGATCTTGGAGTGACTGGTCATGATCTAATTTTGGAAAGCGGAAGAGATGTAGAAGAACTTCTAGACCTTGACTTCGGAAAAGCAGAAATGGTTGTAGCAGCGCACGAAAAGTCTTCGATAGATTCAATAGAGGATGTAGAGGGAAAAGTGAAAGTAGCTACCGAATTTCCAAGAGTAACTCAAAATTATTTCGATGAAAAGGGAATAGAAATAGAACTTAGCGAAGTATCTGGAGCAACCGAAATAACACCATTTATCGGAATGGCAGACCTAATCGTAGACCTCAGAAGCACAGGAATCACTCTAAGGACTCATGGTCTTGAAGTTATCGACAAAATATTCGAAACTTCTGTGAGATTGATAGCGAATCCTCAAAGCTTAGAAAAGAAAGGAGAAAAAATCGAAGAAATTCGCTTAGCAATTGAAAGCGTAATTCAAGCAAAACCGAGAACACTAACAATTATGAATGTTCCCGAAGAAAAAATCTCAAAAATCGAAAAAATAATACCAGGAATGTCCGGTCCTACAGTTTCAAAGGTTGAAGGTACCGATTTAATGGCAGTCCAAGCTGTGGTTCAGGCAAGCGAAGTTTATGATATTGTGAATAAGGTTAAGGATGAAGGAGCTCGCGATATTCTAGTAATTCCTATCGAGAGAATTTTGAAATAATTATTGAGGATTTAAAATGCTTGTAATACCCGCGGTTGATATCCGTGAGGGAAAATGTGTACAGTTAGTAGGTGGAGAACCAGGTACCGGAGAGAAATACGGAGACCCGGTGAAGGCTGCCTTGAAATGGCAAGAAAAAGGAGCGAAACGAATCCATATCATAGATCTCGATGCCGCAATGAACGAAGGAGAAAATTTAGAAATAATATCAAAAATCGTAGAAAACACACAAGTCGACATCCAAGTCGGCGGCGGAATCAGAACAGTAGAAAAAGCTTCAAAACTTTTCGAAATCGGAACTAAAAAAATAATAATCGGAACCACAGCCTTCAAAAAACCAACCGAATTCAAAAAAATAATCGAACAAACAAACCCTGAAAATATTTACGTAGCTCTCGACGTGAAAGAAGGAAAAGTCGTAATAGAAGGATGGAAAGAAAAAACAAAAAAAGACGCTGTAAAAACCGCAAAAAAATTCGAAAAAAAAGGAATAGGCGGATTCCTATTCACAAACGTAGACGTTGAAGGAAAATTAGAAGGGCTAGACACTCAAACAATACAAAAACTGGTCCAAACAGTAAATATTCCCATCATCGCGGCCGGAGGGGTTAAATCTATAAAGGACGTGAAAAAGGCTAAGAGGGCAGGAGCCAAAGGCTTGGTAATAGGCACTGCCTTATATGAAGAGAAATTATCGTTTGAGGAAGCATTGGAGGTTGTGAGAAATGAGGAAGGGTGAGACCACTCGGGAAACTAAAGAAACAGTAGTAAAAGTAGAGGTTAATCTTGATGGGGAAGGCGAAGTAGAGGTTGAGACAGGGATAGAATTTTTTGATCACTTGCTAGAATCTATGGGAAAGCATGGAAGGTTCGATTTGGTGGCCGAGGGGGAGGGTGATTTTGATCATCATATTGCGGAAGATGTTACTATAGCGATGGGTAAGGCGTTTGAAGAGGCTCTCGGGGATAAGAAGGGAATCAGGAGGATGGGTGATGCGATTGTTCCGATGGATGATTCGTTAGCTTTAGTAGCTGTGGATCTTGGTGGTAGGGTTTATTCTGATATTGATGTGGATTTTGAAAAGGAGAAATTGATAGATTTAAATTCTGATATGTTTGTCCACTTGTTGGAGACTTTTTCTAGTAACACTAATTCCAATCTGCATGTTGATGTTCTCCGAGGTTCAAATGATCATCACAAGGCAGAGGCGGTCTTCAAAGCTCTTGGCGTCGCTTTGTCCGAAGCTATTATGAAAGTTGGAGAAGAAATTCCTAGCAGGAAGGGAGAGATTTAGATGGTTAAACGAATAATTCCTTGTTTAGATACTAGAGAAGGAAAACTAGTGAAAGGAATACATTTTGAAAATATTAGGGAAATAGGCGATCCGGTAGAATATGCGAAAAAATACGAAGAACAAAAAGCTGACGAGCTAGTCTTTCTCGACATCGCAGCCACACCAAAAGATAAACCAACATTTCTGGAAGCAGTCCGCAGAGTAAGCGAACAAATCACAATACCTTTGACGGTGGGTGGAGGGATAAGGAGTGTCGCGGATGCAGAAAAAGCTATCGAAGCTGGAGCAGACAAGGTTTCAGTAAATACAGCAGCGGTCAAAAATCCTGATTTATTAAACTCACTATCAAACCAATTCGGATCAGAATCCGTAGTAAGTGCAATAGATGCTAAAAAACTAACAGAAGACGAGTGGGAAGTATACGTTTCCGGAGGAAAAGAACCTACTGGAATAGACATGATAGAATGGGCAAAAACAGTAGAAGAAAAAGGCGCTGGGGAAATACTCTACACAGGTCGACACACCGACGGAACAAAAGAAGGATACGACATAGAGGGAACAAGAACTTTGGCTGAAACAGTGGATATTCCGATTATAGCTTCTGGCGGGGCTGGAAACTTGGAACATATAAAAGAAGCACTCGTTGAAGGGAAAGCAGATGCTGCATTAGCCGCAAGCATTTTTCATTATGAAGAGTATAGTGTTAGGGAAGTTAAAAAATATCTGAAAGAACAAGGTATATCTGTGAGGTTATAAAATGGAATTATCACCCTTAGAAATTGTCAAACTTTGGAACCATCCTGAAACTTTCAGGAACAGATTACTCAAAAGATCAGAAGTAGAAATAACCGGAGCAACTCAGACTGTTAAAAGAATAATTAACGACATCAAAAACCGAGGCGATGTAGCAATCCTCGATTATACTGAAAAATTTGACAATGTAAAACTGGGAAGAGACCAAATACAAGTTTCAGAATCGGAAATCAAAAGAGCAAAAAATCAATTGTACCCTGATAAAGTCGAAACAATAGAAAAAGCAGCTGAAAAAATCGAAAAATACCACAAGAATCAACTCCCCGAACCATGGATGAAAGAATTACAAAAAGGAGTCTCAGCAGGACAAACAATCAGACCATTAAACCCCGTAGGGGTATATGCTCCCGGAGGAAACGCAGCATACCCTTCAACAGTACTAATGTCCGTAATCCCAGCAAAATTAGCTGGAGTAGAAAAAATAACCCTATGCACACCTCCAAACTCTGATAAAAAAATAAACCAAGCAACACTCGTCGCAGCAGACATCGCAGGAGCAGACGAGATATACAAAATCGGTGGAGCTCAAGCAATCGTCGCCATGGCTTACGGAACCCGAACTGTACCGAAGGTGAAGAAGATTGTCGGACCAGGGAATCTTCATGTAGCGGCGGCTAAGAAGACTGTTTCTAAAGATGTGAGTATTGATTTTATTGCAGGTCCGAGCGAAGTTCTGATTTTAGCTGATTCTACAGCGAACCCTCGCTATATTGCCTTGGATCTGGTGGCTCAGGCTGAGCATGATTCTGCAGCTGCCTCAGTTTTGGTCACGTCTTCGGAGAAACTGGCGGAGCAGGTTCAGGAGGAGATAAAATCTGTTCTTGAAGATATTCCTCGAGAGAGAACAGCTGCGAAGGCTATGCGTGAGCATGGTCACATTGTGGTGGTTAAAAGCATGAAGCGGGCGATTAGTTTCGCTAATGATTATGCTCCGGAACATCTTCAGATAATGACTAGAAATTCGGAAGAACTTGTGGAAAATATAGAGAATGCGGGAGCAATATTTGTAGGTGAAAATTCTCCGACAAGCGCCGGTGATTTTGCTGTCGGTCCAAGTCATGTTTTGCCTACTGGCAGGATGGCTACTAAGTTTGCAGGGTTGTCTGTTAGAGATTTTGTCCGTATGCCTAGTGTACAGAGTTTAACCGAGGAAGGTTTAGACGATATATCAGATATTGTAATTAAGCTAGCTAGAATGGAAGGTTTATCAGCCCACGCGAAAAGTGTTCAGGAAAGACTGGAGGATTGAAGTTTGGGCGTAGAGATTTTGGAAGAAGTTTTTGACGTTATTAAAGATAGGAAGGAGAATCCTCGTGAGGATTCTTATGTATCGTCTTTACTTGATCAGGGAGATAGTAAAATTTTAGAAAAGATCAAAGAAGAATCTTACGAACTAATCCAAGCCGTTGAAAAAGAGGGGGATTCTGAGATTGTTCATGAATCTGCTGATGTCATTTTTCACATTATGGTTCTTTTATCATCGGAAGATATAGAATTCGAAGAAGTGATGGAAGAGCTTAGGAGGAGGCGCAGACCTCGTGGATCTGAGTGAAAAAGAAGCGAAAAAAATAGTTGACTCTCTAAACTTCAAAAAAGGTCTAGTAAACGCAATCGTAAGAGATGAAAAAGACAAAGAAATTCTGATGGTAGCTTTCATGAATCCTGAAGCTGCTCTCAAGACATTCACCACGGGAGAGATGCATTTCTGGAGTAGAGAAAGGGAGAAAATTTGGAAAAAAGGGGAAGAATCCGGGAATACACAGAAAGTGAAAAAAATAAAAGTAGATTGCGACAGAGATGCTGTTCTTTTCGATGTCGAACCGGAAGGTCCGGCTTGTCATAAGGGTTATCGTTCTTGTTTTTATCGTGAAATTGACGGGGATAGCTTCACTAAAATTATGGAAAGAGAGTTTGACCCGGAAGAAGTGTACGATTAGGATTTTAGCAAATCTTTTTGAAGGTACCTGAATAACTAAAAACAACAAGGGGAATAATTATGGCTTCCAGAGACAAGAATAAAAGCGAAGAATCGTTTTCACCAAAGAAAGTACGCAGAGAACTGATTTTGTACCTTCTTCAAAATTATGGAGATTTACAAACCAAAGAAATTGCCAAAGTGCTAGGTCACGAACCGAGAACTATTAGAAGAACCCTGAAAGAACTAGAAGAATCAGGAGAGGTTGAAGGGGACAAGCTCGGGAGAAGTTATATCTGGTCAAAATCCGAAGAAAAAGAAAAAGAGAGATTACTTTACTTCTAAAATTATTCATAACATTTTTCAAACCCTAATTTTACTCTAATCAGAGAATGATAGAATGAAGATATTCATTTCAGGAAAAGGTGGATCAGGCAAAAGCACAGTATCTTCACTGCTAGCTAAAGAATTAGCAAATAGAAACAAAAAAGTTCTAGTCGTAGACAATGACGAGTCCAACTTTGGTCTTCACACACTTCTCGGATTAGACTTACCTGAAGATTTCATGGAGAGATTTGGCGGAAGAGATGAAGTATTTGACAAGGCCGAGGAGATGGGTGATAGTATGAGTATTGGTGATTTGTCGGGTGAGTATTTGGCTGAGAGTGAGAATTTGAATCTTTTAGCTGTAGGTAAAATTAGCGAATATGGTGAAGGGTGTGCGTGTCCTATGAATGTTCTTTCTGGAAAGTTTTTACAAAGATTGTCTTTGAGTGATGGTGAGTTTTTGATTGTTGATATGGATGCGGGTGTGGAACATTTTGGTAGGAAGGTTGAAGAGGGAGCAGATGTTATTTTGGTGGTTATAGATCCGACTCGAGAATCTATTAAACTTTCTCAAAAAATAACGGATTTTGCTGATGAGTTAGGGAAACCGGTCTATTATGTTCTTAATAAGATGGACGATGAGGCAAAAGAGATAGTGACTGATGAAGTGGATGAGGATCGAATAATAGGTGTAATCCCGGATGATGATAATCTTTATAGAGCAGGGTTAAAGGGTGAGTCTTTGGATTTTGAGTTTGAGGAAGTGAAGGATATTGTTGATACTTTACTGGAGTGAATGTCTTGGATAAATATTTAGTAAAAAATTCGGGTTTTTCTCGCTGATTTTTGGAAATATTTGGAGTTCTTGATCGAAATTTTTGTTTCTGTTATGGGTAACTTTCTTTTTGTGTTAATAATAACAAGTTTAAGGTACTTTCGTGTTACTATTCTCCTAAAACTTATAAATATTGTTACTAATTAAAAAAGAATAACACAATTAGAACGAAGAGGACGACAATGAGTCAACATAACAATCCCCGACAAGAAATTTGGCAAATGATACAAAAAGATCCAAAAAAATTACTCAAACAAGCCGGAAAACTCCACGGACACTACTGCCCTTTCTTAGCGGTGGGGGTCAAAGCTGGAGTAAGAGGAATAAAAGAACTCGGTTTAGAGCATGAGGGAATGGAAGAAGTAATAGCAATAGTAGAAGCCAACAACTGCTTCTCCGACGGAATTCAATACTCCACCGGATGTACTTTCGGAAACAATTCAATGATTTACAGAGATTATGGCAAAACCGCCGTAACACTAACTCGAAGAGAAGATGAAGAAGGAATAAGGATAACAGTAAAACCAGAAGCTAGTGGGTTATGGCAAGAGAAATATCCAGAGTACGAGGAACTCTTTGACAAAGTAGTCAAAGAACGATCTGGGGATGAACAAGACCGAAAGAAAATGATGGACCTATCCCGAGAAATATCTTTTCAAGTAATCGAAACAGATTTTGAAAAATTGTTAAAGCAAGAACATGTCAAACCTAACCTCCCAGACTTTGCTCCAATTTTCGAAAGCATTCCTTGCTCCAAATGTGGAGAAAATGTCATGGCCACAAGAATTGTGGAAAAGAATGGGGAAAAACTCTGCATCCCATGCGCAGAGGAAGATTATAATCAACTAGATGGTAGAGGAATAATCTCTCGGGAATGATATTATGAATAAAAAATATGCAATAATCGGGACTATAATCATAGTTGTCGCAGTTATAGGGGGGCTGTCAGTTACGAGTTCGGGAAATCTAGGGATAGAAGACAATTCAGAAGACAAGGAAAAAACAGACACTATCATCGTCACCGATATGGTTGGAAGAGAAGTAGAAGTTCCGAAAAAAGTCGATGAGATTGTTGGATTAGAAGCTGGGGCTTTGAGGTTAATTACCTATCTTAATTCTACCGATAGGGTAGTAGGAGTGGAACAATTCGAAAAGAACGATCAGATAGGCAGACCTTATATTTATGCTCATTCAAAATTATCGGATCTATCTTCCGTGGGACCTCAACATGGGGGAGACCCCGAACAGATAGTTGCTCAAGAGCCGGACGTGATTTTTTGGACTTATGCCACGGAAGCTGACGCTGAGGATCTTCAGGAAAAGACTGGAATTCCGGTAATAGCGTTGAAATACGGTGACTTAGGTGCCCATAGGGAGACTGTGTATGATGGATTAAGAACAATGGGAAAGGTTCTGGATAAGGAAGAAAGAGCGGAAGAAGTGATTAAGTATATTCAGTCTACAATTCAGGATTTAGAGAACAGGACGGAAGATATCCCTTCTGAGAGAAAACCAGAAGCCTATGTTGGAGGTGTATGTTATCGAGGATCTCATGGAATCGTAGGTACGGAGCCTAAGTACGCTCCCTTCCAGTTTGTCAATGCTAAAAATCCCACCGATAACCTAGGGATGGAACATGCTATGGTGAGCCCAGAAAAGCTAGTACATGATTGGAATCCAGACGTTATTTTTGTCGACGAAGGCAGTTACTCGCTAGTTATGGAGGATTTGAAAGAGCCTGAATTCAAAAATTTGAAAGCAGTTCAAGATGAAAATGTCTACGGAGTTCTTCCCCAAAGTTATTATACTCACAATTTTGGAACGGTTCTAGCTGACTCTTACTACGTCGGGAAAATTCTCTATCCGCAAAATTTCAATGATATAATTCCCGAGCAAAAAGCGGACGAAATTTACGAAGAACTCGTAGGCGAACCTGTGTACGATAATATTGAAACCGATTTTGGAGGATTCAAAAATATCAATCCGCCAGAATAAGGGTGAATTTTGAAAGGCGGATTTCTATGTCTATAGAGAAAGAAAATGAAACAGGGGAAGGTGTACTGGAAAGATATAAAGAGTACGCCGATAAACGAATTATATTCTTTTCTTTTTTCTCAGTGTTACTAATATCTCTAGGAATTTTCTCCCTGACAGTCGGCGCTGCAGATGTTTCAATTCCCGAAGCTGTCTCATCGCTCTTTGGAAGAGCCTCCGATGAAAGTCTAAACACTATAGTCTGGAATATACGCGTTCCTCGAGTACTTTCTGCAGTGGCCGCCGGGGCTGGATTAGCGGTAGCTGGGGCTGCAATGCAGAGTATTTTGAGAAATCCTTTGGGCTCTCCTCATACTTTAGGTATTTCTCACGCCGCTGCTTTTGGTGCGGCTTTTTCGGTAATTGTTTTGGGTGCTGGAACAGTTCAAAGTAGCTTGTCTGATGCGGTTATCCTTAATAATCCTTATATTGTTACTATTTCTGCGTTCGCATGGGCTTTGATTTCAACCTTTGTCATCCTCTTATTGGCGAGATTGAAAAAAGCGTCTCCGGCCACTATGATTCTTACCGGGGTGGCTCTCGGATCCTTATTTACGGCTGGTTATACGGCTTTGCAGTATTTTGCGAGTG
>CAZSNS010000053.1:4022-13875 GCA_964608515.1 Hadarchaeota archaeon (SeqCode) | reverse complement strand
TAATTATAACGTTCTGTTGTTTGGACCATTCTTTATCCGTATGTTCGCGAACAAACTTTGCCCATTTATGAATAAATTCTTCTCTCTCCTTCTGGTTTTTGTCAATAAAATTCACGTAGACTCACCTTATATCTTTCAATCAAATCTTCGTTCAAGTATTGTTGGGCAACGCTCCTGATGTGTTGTGCGTCTTCCATATCTTTCGATGTTTTTAATACCTCTTCTTTAAAGGCTATCTGTAGTTCAAGTGGACTAATGTAGATGTCCCCTTCAGATAGTTTTACAGTAATTTTCTTTTCAAGAGTTATTCTATCAAATTTATTCTCAGCCCACTTCAATTCAACATTGGGAATTACTTGTTCATCTCTAGAAAATCTTATCGGTGATCCATTTTCCAAGTATTTGAAAATAGGTTCTTCATCTGCCGCATTCAGGCAATAAAATCCTTCACTTTCAAGATCCTCATAGAAAGATTGAAACGTAGAAAAGTCAAATTTTGGAATAATAATATCAACATCTTCACTAGCGCGAGCTCTTCCGAGCAAAATCGCAACGTAACCACTTACAATGACATAATCAGTATATTTTTTCAAAACATCGATAAATTCTAAAGAAAAACGATCTAACTCCGAAAGCTCACGATCTATCTGAATAGTTGACTTATCCAAAAATTCCATGGGTTCCACCCATTAGTTTACACCAGCTAACATTTTTGCTTTTCGCAACCCAACACAATCTAATACTACAAAGGACAAACTCTTTCAAAAAACCAAACTTTAACTAATCGGTCAAATTCAAAAATCAACTTTTAAAAAAGACCAAAATAGTGCGAGAGATGATATTTGAACCCTCCAAACCGCATGTTACAGCGCTCTCAACGAGAGATTACAAGACAGGAAAAGGAAAAGATTAGACTATAATCAAGCTTTCTGTAAGTGAACATCAAATCTAGCCCCACCTAGTTCCGAATCTTTCACTTCGATACTAGCCCCATAAACGTTCAAGATGGACTTTACTAGGAATGTTCCAAGCCCTGACCCTCTAGCTTCATCCGACGTGTAACCTTTATTGAAAATTTTATCTTTTTTCTCATCTGGAATTCCCTTGCCATCATCTTCTATGATGTAGATAATTTCTTTTTCAGTAATTTTTCGACGGAGGTGGATTTTACTTCCTCCTGAATGTTGAATAGCGTTCTCTATAATATTGGAAAAGGCTTGATTCAGAAGAACCCCTCCTAAGACTTTATAGTCCTCTTCCGGAAGCTCGGTCTCAATCGTTATTCCTTTTTCATCAGCAAGGTCTTCAGCCTGTTCAACAACCTCCTGAATCACAGGATTTATCTTAACTTCTTCAACCTTTTCTTCTTCCGCTTGTCTTAAAGTTCGGACCTTTTCGATTATATTCGACCCTTCTTCTGAGCCTTTTTTTACTTTGGAAATGTATCTTTTCACCTCTTCAGGCAAATCATAATCATCAATTAGATCAAGATAACCTGAAACCACTGTCAGTTTGTTTCGCAAATCGTGTCTAAGTAAAGAGTGTAGAAACTCTTCTCGATTTTCTGCTTCCTTCCGTTCCTCTATATTCCTAAAAGCGCCATAAACCACTTTTTGTCCCATTAGCTCCAGTTCAGAGGTTCCGATTTCCACTGGAATCTTATTACCCTCCTTATCCACAACATGAAGCTCACTTCTTTCTACATCTGCAGACTTATCCTTATCTTCTCCAGCCATAAACAAACTCTTATATGAATTTGCTTCCTCCTCTGGATAAAATTCAGACAATTTCGCACCTATAACCTCTTTCCGAGGCAGCTTAAACAAGTCTTCAACCTTTACATTAGCATCCATAACTTCTCCTGACTCCGCATTAACTAGCAGAATAGAGTCCGGCGAAGCCTCTGACAACTTCCTATATTTCTCTACACCCTTCGTGAGCCTGTCCTCTCTTCGCTCCAAATCCTCAAGCTCTTTTTTTCTCTCGATATGCTCGGTAATATCGGAAGTAACTTCGACCGCCCCAATAATTTTCCCGTCATCATCTTCAACGGGACTTGCTTTCACCCGCCAATAACCTTCGTCCGGAAACCAAAGTTCCAGACTATCCGGTGTTGATTCAGCCACAGTCGATTCCCCAGTTTCTAACGCTTCCGAGACAGGACAATTGTCGCAAGGAGCGTTAACTCCCCAAGCATGATAGCATTTCTTTCCTTCCAGCTCTTCTGAAGATAGGCCAACTGCCTCACGATATGCCTTGTTAGCCCAAAGAATATTGTGGTCTGTATCATGATAAGCAATTATTTCGTCAGTACTTTCAAGTATCAATGATTTTTCTCTTTCCGATTCTCTAATCTTTTGTTCCTTTTCTTTCCTTTCCGTAATATCAGCAACATTTCCTATTATGGCTGTTTTTTCATTATACTCTATAATTGAGGGATTGATCTTTATCCAAAAAGAACTTCCATCCTTTCTCAAAGCTTTAAATTCGGGAAACCTTGGAATATTCGATATATCCCCTTTAAAAGCCTGCTCGGTCCATTCCTTAACTTTTTCTCTGTAATCCGGATGTACAAGATCAAAGAAGTCAATTTTCTTTAACTCTTCCCGAGAATATCCCGACATTTCCAATAAGGTTTCATTAACGAATTTTAAATTACCGTCCTGAAAAACATAAATACCGTTAGGAGAGTTTTCAGTAACCACCTGATACATCCCCTCCACCTCTTCCAGCCTCCTCGAAGCTTTCAAGTGCTCTATCTCCTGAACTATCGCTTGGGCTAAAACCTTAAATTGTGATTTCGGATCCCCTCTTTTCTGCAAATATCGGTTGGCTCCCAAATTTAATGCATCCATCGCCACTTCTTCTCTTCCCTTTCCGGTAAAAATGATGAACGGAATATTACTATTTCTCCCTTCCCTAACCGTTTCAAGAAAATCCAACCCGTTAACCCCATGCATTTGATAATCCGAAACAATAGCGTCAAACTTATCGTCGTCTAAAAGTTCTAAACCCTCCTCAACAGAAACAGCCGTTTCAATATCCAAACGGTCATCCTCATCTTCAAGAAAAATCTCAGCCTGCCTCAAAACAGAAGAATCATCATCTACAAACAAAACTCTCAATCTTTAACCCCCCCTCTAAAACAAAATTTCTCCTTACTCACAATAATACAAGTATTTTTCAGCTATATAACCCCCTCACAAAAACAAAAAATGATAAACAAAACTCGAAAACACAACTAATTTCGAGAAAATTAACACTACCTTAACTTGACAAAATCTAGAACCGATAAAAAATGGGGGGAGTTGAAACCCCGAAACCCTATGGTACAGCACCCTCAACGAGAGCTAATAAATAAGTTAAACCAGAATAAAACAATTCCACTTCAAGGTTTATTCACTTAATTTCTTCTAACGATTCTTATTCCAACATCTTTCTTAGAGAAAAGATCACGTAATCGACTTCTTAGAGCCTCCTCAATTTTACCCCGTCATAAATCAAATATTTTCTATATTTTTCTTTTATCCAAATTCTGAAACTTCTTGCTGAGCTTCCTCGTAAGGATTAAAACCTCTCTCTTGATGTTTTCTCTAATTTCGAAAAAGTGAGTTTTTAAAAAATTCACCGTTTATCTTTATTTGAAAAGTAGATTAAGGGGGTGAAAATTTTATGAAAAATAAAGGCATAGGCACAGCTATTATTGTAATAGTCATAGTGGCAGTAGCCGCTGCTGCCGGAGGTTACTTTCTCCTCACCGGCGGGGATGGGACTGAGGGAAAAATCGAGCTCTCAGATCTGCCTAAATATTCCGGTTCGGGAAACTGGAACGACGTGCCTTCCAACCTAAAACCATCGTCAGAAAATGTAAAGTTTTCAGCATACCAAGTAGAAGGTGCCAACGTTCAAGACGTATACGATTGGTTCAAGAACAATATGTCCGGATGGTCATTAGAGGATAAACAGACGCCAATAAATATGGGAGAAAACACGGTTAGTGTATTGATTTATGAGAAAGAGGACACAGCTGCAGGAATAGTGATAATCAGCGGACCAAACTATCCCGAAACATGCTACATCCAAGGCATCGGACCGGAAGAAGTCATCAACCTAAACTCCAGCGGAGGGGACAACAAGCTCGGGAAAACGTTGGATAAAGCTTCCCCCCTTTAAAAGCCATAAAGTTTCAGCAAATTAAAATCCAACTTTTGATCGAGATTTAAATTTGCCTTTTGATAGATGAGGGAATGGTGCGGGGGGAGGGATTTGAACCCCCGAAACCCTATGGTACAGCGCCCTCAACGCTGCGCCGTTGACCTGACTTGGCGAACCCCCGCCTGTTGTAATGATTATTATCACGATTACGTTCTTTAGAGTTTTCCTCCAATAAAAGCTCTCTACATTGATAAAAACCAGATTTTAATCTTTCTGAAAAAAGAATAAGACCAAATATTTACAAGAAGTTAGAAAAACACTGGAAAGCGAAAATTTTAGAAGTTTTCGACTTGTTCTGAGAAGTCTTCGAATTTTTCTTCCAATATGTTTAAAGATTTCATAATTGCTTCTTCGGGAGGAATACTTCCGGTAGATTCTATTCTGAAAATATATTTTGAAGAGTCTCCTTCAATTTCGATACCTTCCGGACATTGTTCGGCACAAGCTTCACACATCGTACATTTTTCAACATCTGTAACTACAAGTTCTCCATCTTCCTCTTTCAAAATATCTTCCGGACAAGCTTCAACACACGGTTCCCAATTATCTCGAGCTTCTTGATCAATATTAATAACAGGCATATACTTGTAGGAAGCTATCGCAGGTTGCCAATTCGCATGCTCTTCCCCAAAACCTAACCGGGCAATAGCTTCAAACTCTAACTCTTGACCTTCCCCGAGCCTAATAATCGGAGCCTCCTCTTGAACAGAGAAAACATCCGGGTCGGAAGATTCCAAATCCTCAGCCCTAACAACACCAGGACCTTCAGCTGACAATGAAAAAGTTACACTACAATTAGAACATCTACCTTCTCTACAATCACACTCAGAAGGAAGCAAATAACCATCAGGGGTATTCAAAGGCATCTGACCAAGACGATGAGCCAATATCTCATCCGAAATCACAGAATCATTTTTCGAAACCTCAGCCTCATTTATCGCCATCACAGGAATGCCTTGCAAAATAGTCCTACGAATAGAATTCGCAAAAGCAGGAGTCACACCTGACAACAAAAACCGCAAAACACCATCTTCAGATTCTCTCAATTCCAATTCCATCTATACTCACCTCTAGACTCGACGACCTCTACTTCCGCCTTTCTTTTTAGTACCGTCATGGGGTATAGGTGTAACATCTTCAATCCTTCCTATCTGCAAACCGGCTCTAGCCAAGGCACGAATAGCCGCCTGAGCTCCCGGACCTGGGCTTTTCGATTCGCTTCCGCCGGGCGCTCGAACTTTAATGTGGACTCCCGTAAAACCTTTGTCCATCACTTCTTCTGCTGCCCTGTCGGCTGCTTTCATTGCCGCGTATGGCGATGATTCTTCTCTATCACTCTTCACAACCATTCCACCTGAATATTGGGATATTGTTTCCGCCCCTGTTATGTCAGTAATGTGTATAATCGTGTTGTTAAAGGATGCAAAAATATGTGCAACTCCCCATTTCTCGTCCTCTTCTTCAGCCATTTTATCTTTTCTCCTTCACTTTTTCGGGATCTATTTTGTCTTTGTAAGATGAATTAGGATGATAATCTAATTCTTTTTCCTCCTCCACCGGAACTAAATAACCTGGTTCCGTCACCCGTTTATCTCCTATTGCGATATGACCATGAACAATCATCTGACGAGCCTCTTCCATTGAACGACCCAATCCTTTTTCATAAACAATGGATTGTAACCGTCTCGCTAAAACGTCTTCAATACCTAATCTTAGAATATCCACAATTGTAGAATCTTCATCCACTAATCCCAAATTTTTCAATCTGTTGAGTAATTGTTGCGATTCTTTATCCGCTTGTTCACCAGTTTCTGCCATTAGTTTTCTAGCTTCCCTTCGGAATCCTCTTAGAGTAGTTTCTGTCTTCCATAATTCCTTCTTTGACTCTAACCCGTAATTTCGAATTAGTTCTGCTTCCCTATCTATCCGTTCTTTGTCCCACGGACGTAGGGGTGTGGCATATTGTTTTTTCTGTCTCTTCGGATCTCCCATTTTATTCTTCCTCCACTGTCTCCTCTCCTTCTTCCTCTTCGCTTTCAGCTTGTTTTTGTTTCAATTTTTCCCTTTCAACACCAACCGTCATTCCTTGTCGCCCTGTTGATTTTGTTCTTTGCCCTCTTACTGGTAATCCTCTTTGGTGTCTGATTCCACGTCGGCTTTGGATGTCCTTTTCTCGAGATATGTCTCCTCTTTCAGCCATTTCTATATCTCCACCTAAAAGATGTTTATCTTCTCCTGATTCGTAATCTTTTCTTCTATTCGCCATCCATTTTGGAACCCCGTGCTCTATCGGATCTTGAATGACTTTATTAAGCATATCTATTTCATCATCATCAAGAGAACCGATTTTTTGGTCTCC
Organism: Hadarchaeota archaeon (SeqCode); assembly: GCA_964608515.1. GTDB lineage: Archaea > Hadarchaeota > Hadarchaeia > Hadarchaeales > JAGGTB01 > CAYLJV01. The sequence continues at coordinate 7,301 of CAZSNS010000053.1, read as the reverse complement.
GTTCAAGCCGGAAGATTTCACAATTGCTCTTGCCATTGAAGGAGCTATCCCTTTCAAGCTTGTAAGAGCAGCCTGAGTGGGTCTTGATCCTTCTAAGTCTCTACCGACAAGTCTAACTATTCCTTTAACTCCTTTTTCCTGCTCTTCCTCTTGAGCTTCACCTTCTTCGGTTTCTCCTTGTTCTTCTTCGGGCATTCTTCAGACCTCATTCTTAAGTAATCTTAAAGTAAATCCCTAATAAGGATATGGAACTTTTCCAGTCTATATCCCTTAATCCGGCGTTGCTTGGAAGACTTTTTCATCTTTCTATAGTTCTTAAATCTTATCCTTTTTTCAATTATTGAAATTTCTCCAAGTTCCTAATAAGGATGATGAAAAAATAATACAAAGACCCGGAGGCAGACAATGGACCGAAACAGGAAAACAATTTTCACAATAGCTACAATCATAACCATCATATACTTATACGCTTCACTCTCAGGATTCTTATCCGTAGTTACAGGAGGAACAGCCGCCGTCTTTCTAGGAATATTCATACTGACTGCAATAACTCTCAACGAAGGTGACGGTTTCGAAATATTCGCCATAATAATTATCGATATCTTCATAGGAACTGTAATCTTCGCATACCTAAACCAAGAAGGAATATTCCCACTCGCAATCGGAACAGGAATCGGCTTATTATGGTTATTATTCCTATTCTTACCCTCAATTACAGAACTTTTAAACAATCCCGAAGAACAGTAAAAACTCAAAAAACCAGAAAACTAACAAAAATGGAAAACAATCCCCCAAAGACTCAACCCAAACTCTCACTAAAAAAGAATTAAAAAAACACCAACCCCAATAACCACTCAAGGGTATAAAATGACAGGATACTGGAACGAAATACTCAAAATAAACCTAACCAACCAAAAAATAGGAAAAAAAACACTCGGAAAAACAGTCTGGAAAAGAATACTAGGAGGATCCGGCCTCGGCGCGTATCTCCTTTACACAGATGTTCCTAAAGAAACGAAAGCTTACGATCCTGAGAACATGATTATTTTTGCAACGGGCCCATTTCAAGCCTCTAACCTTTCAGGGGCTGGGAAATGGAGCGTGATTTCAAAATCCCCTATGAATGGATATTATGGGGAAGCTAATGCCGGTGGTGATTTTGGGATAAATCTGAAAAGAACTGGATATGATGCTCTGGCGATTCAAGGGGAAAGTGAAAAACCTTGCTATCTCTATGTCGGAGAAAATGATTCCGAAATTCGGGAGGCTGAAGAACTATGGGGGCTGGACAGTTACGAAACGATCAATAAGATAAGAAAAGATCTAGGGAAAGATGTTGCAATAGCGACCATCGGACAAGCAGGAGAAAAGCTAGTTCGATTCGCTTGTATAACTGTCGATAAGCATAGTTTCGCTGGCAGGACTGGAATGGGTGGAGTTATGGGTTCTAAAAAATTAAAAGCTATAGCTGTGAAAAAAGGAGAACTCAAACCCCCGGTGACGAGACCTGAAAAGTTGGAAAAATTACAAAAAGAGGTAAATCAAGCTCTTGTGAAAGAAAAAACAGATTTAAGAAAATTTGGAACTCCGGGAAGTATGGATCTTTGGGAAGAAACGGGAGACGTGCCTGTTAAAAATTGGAGAAAAGGTTCTTGGAAAGAAGGTAATGAAAAATTAGCCACGCCAAAATATAACGAAACTATTTTGGAAGGGAGAAAACCTTGCAAATTTTGTGTAGTCGGCTGTCATCGAGAGGTAGAAGTTGAGGAGCCCGAAGAATATGAAATGGAAGGCGCTGGTCCAGAGTACGAGACTTTGGGTATGATTGGGGAAAATTGTTTGATTGATGATTTGAAGTGCGTGGCTAAAGCTAATGACTTATGTAACCGGTACGGGATGGATACAATCTCCACTGGTAGTTTAATCGGTTTTCTGATGGAGGCAAGAGAAAAAGATCACATTTCTGAAGATGTTCTAGATTCTGATCTTGAATGGGGTAATGGAGATGTAGCTCTGGAAATAATAGAAAAGATTGGGGAAAGAAAAGGTATAGGAGATACTTTGGCGGAAGGGATAAGTGAAGCAACAGAAGAACTAGGTGAAGAAACGCAAAATTACGCGATGCAAGTGAAAAAAGTTGATGTACCTGCTCACGATCCACGGGCTCATTTTGCAGTCGCTCTAAATTATGCAACTGGTGTTAGAGGTCCGGGACATGAACGTGGGAATCTTCAAATGCCTTATCATGGAAATTTATTGTCTGAAGCGGGTGTGTCGAGAAAACCTGATAGGTTTAGTATGAAAAATATTGAATATTTGACTGCTCGATATCAAGATTGGAGTTCTCTTTATAATTCTTTCGTACTTTGTCGTTTTATGGTCGGAGATACTCTTGATTTCGGAAAGCAAGTTGATATTCTAAACGGTATCACAGGGTGGGATTTTCACGATTTTGATGTCTTAAAGATGGGTGAAAGAATATTCAACTTACAACGACTTGTCAACATCAAATTTGGTATGAGAAAAGACGAGGAAAAAATCCCTGAAAGGTTCTACAAACCCACAGACGAAGGCGGGCATGAAGGAGAAGCACCTGAAAATATCGAACCTCATCTGAAAAAGTATTACAAATTGAGAGGTTGGGATGAAAAAGGGATACCAACGGAAGAAACGATCCGAAGACTAGGATTAGGAATGTTAATAGATCCCTCACCTATCATCTAGCCTCAACTAGAACAAAACCATTAGATCGGAATCTTATATAAGCTAGGAAGGATAATCGATACTTTATCCCCCAAAACGAGCAAATATAGACCTTTTTAAAAATAATAACTTATTTTTATCCAAATGCCAAAAAAGAAGATTCTAAATTAACTAAACTTCTCATCAAAGCTTACTTCGTCGCCAATCTCTTCTTTGAAAGAACAGACAGACCTCCTACAATAAGCCTCTTGCTTAACTGGGTTATAATTGATTGTTCTTTCTCCGCATTTGGGGCATTTTTCGTATTTCGACATATGCTTACACCTATATTTCTCTTAGATATTATATATCCAAATATTTTAACTTTCGTACTATCTCCGACAACGAAAACATATCCAGATTAACAGCCTTCGACATTCCTCATTGAAAAATTTTCCAAATATTTCGAAAAACTAGGGGAAAACTCAAAAACAATAAGGAGAAACTATCCCTAATATGAAATATGTTGTTTTAGGAGCTGGAAAAGAAGGAAAAGTCGCAATCAAGGACTTAGTTGAAAGTGAAGTTGAAGAAATA
>CAZSNS010000053.1:0-4012 GCA_964608515.1 Hadarchaeota archaeon (SeqCode) | reverse complement strand
TGACAAAGAAAAAGCAGACTCGGTAGTAAAAAAACACAAGGACAGTCAAACCGAAATAACTGCAAAAAAGGTCGATGCAAATAATCAGGACCAACTTGTAAAAATAATGGAAGAATCTGATGTAACAGCAAACACAATCGGTCCGTTTTACGAATACGGTACAAAAATTCTGAAAGCTGCAATAGAATCCGGAACAGATTTTATCGATATTTGTGACGATTCCGACCCTACTCTAGAAGAACTTGACTTACACGACGAAGCGAAAGAAGCAGGAATCACCGCCATCATAGGTCTCGGAAACAACCCAGGAACAGGAAACATGTGCGCAAAATACGGAGCCAACAAACTAGACGAAGTAAAAGAGATAGACATCCATTGGCTACATCCAGCAAGTTCAGAAAAAATGAGCGGAGGAAAAATCCACCACGCATTAGAAATATTCTCCGGTCAAGTCCCGTCTTATCAAAATGGTGAACTTGTAGAAGTTTCTGCTAGTTCAGGTAAAGAGGAAGTAGATTTCCCGGAACCTGTTGGACGTGTAGAACTTTATCATTCCGGTCATCCGGAACCGATCACAATCCCCCAATACATCGAAGGTGTAAATACTGTCCTTTGCAAAGGAGGAGTTACACCGGTTTGGGCTAATCGAGATCTTAGAAAGTTTATCGATTATGGCCTGACCAGTACTGATCCGATTGAGGTTGATGATTCCTCTGTCGTGCCTAGAGACTTCACTAAAGCATTTCTAGATTCTTTCACTAGTGGCATTTCGAAGGATTTGGGAGTGAAAGCTTCAAGAACTGTCGTTAAAGGAAAGAAAAATGGAAGTGGAGTTGTTTATACTTATGACAGGATAGGAAAGATTTGGACTGCAGGTACTCCACTTTCTATAGGAGCGCAAATGATTGCGGAAAATGATGTTGAGAAAAAAGGAGCTTTCCCACCCGAAGCATGTGTGGATGCGGAAAAGTTTTTGAAAGAATTAACCCGAAGAGGAATGGAACCTAGAGAAAGCATCGAAAGAGAAAGATTGTCGATATAATTCCGAATTTTCCAGAAAAATCAGAAACCACAAAAATTTGGAAAATCACAAGTTATCGATATAATTTTCAACCTTTTCCGTAGAAATTATCCAATAAGCAAAACCAAACACTAGACTCGGTAAAGTCACTAAAAGCGCGAAAAGAGAAGAACTCATCACATAAAATAAAGACGACAAACCAGCAATTTCAGGTGGAAAAATAAACATCGTCTCAAAATAAGAGACTAGAGCAAAAGTTGGTAAAAATAAAAAGAATAGGCCGAGTATTAGAGATTTTATTATCAGGTTCTCGGTCGGTAACTTGGAGCGTAACACGTGGAAAATCAAACCGAAGATGATTCCTCCTACTATTCCCCCCATTAACAATAGAGGGTTATAGTAAGAGAAAGTTATTGGAACAAACACTCCCATTATCATTCCGCTCAGTAAAACTTTGAAAATAGTTCTCATTTTGAATTCTCCACCTTATATGATTCGAATTCAGTATCGCAAGGATGACCCATCGCCACCTTAAAAATACCATCATTTGGCTTAATCACAATCGATGAAATTGTTCCACCACTATCCACGAAAAACATATCCAATACCATATCCTTAAGATTAAGACTATATTCAAACTCTTCTTCCCCATGCCTACAAACTGAGGAAGAACCTTTAGAAGGATAATGATTCTCATTCATAGATTCGGCAACATCAACATTTATATTTCCCTTATGAAGATTCACAATCCTTTCAATACTAGACTTCCTCTGGAAACTCGATTCCATAGCCTCCCCCTTTCTCTGTAAACTCGGTGAAGATATAGGAGCTTCATAGGGAATCATCTTCTGAGTCGCATAATGATTCGTCCTATACATAACATTTTCAGTCGGCCGAACCGCTTCATAGTTACCTTTTCCAGCTGCAGCTTCAATCAGAAGAAGTTGGCCTGAATTTTCAGCGAAAAGAAAGTTTCCACCATGTGAGAGGGAAAAATTATCTAAATAATTTGTAACGTTTTCCATTCTTGAACAATTCTGAGCGATTAATCTGAAAAAAAGTAAAGTAGATATTCCACCGTTTCCCCCTTTGGAAGCAACCATATCGTTAACAGCTCCGATTCCTTCTTCATTCAAAAACTGGTCCATTCCAACAAGACCTGCATTCGTTTGAGCTACAAAAGAATTCCCGTTTTCAGGATTGGCTTTCAAAATAATCTGGTTTTTGTAGGCAGCGTAAGTAAAGTCCCTGTTCTTCCCTAAAATCGCAGACCCATCCTCAGTGGCATTCCCTGTAGCCCCCCAAGAAGTACAACGCATAGACAAAAACCCGTTCAAAAAGAAAATAAAATCATTATCAACACCCGCACCTTCCGCTATACCCTTCATTTCCTCAAGCAAACTCGGAGCAGTATTTTCAAGAGTTGCAGCATACTCCTCCGAAAAATCTCCAAGATTCATACCTGGAATAGAAGTAACAATCTCAATCATGGATGCATAAGTTTGTATTTGTTCTTTAGCTTGCATTCCATGTTGCCGACCCATCTTATAAGGACCGCCTTCCACCTCTACGACTGGAGGATCTGAACTGATAGAAGGTCTAGTACTGGGTAAATAATATACGTTTATCGTAGCGATGAAAATAAAGATAGCAAAGAAAATCAGAAGCGTTTTTTTAATCTCCACATTATCTAATCCTATTCAATTGACCAAAATTATTGGTAATAAAATTTTCTAAAATAAACCGATTGAAGCATCCTTATTAAGAATTAAATTAGACAGGTTTTCTAACCCTCTTTAAAATGTTTCAAAACTTCATCAATTAATTCTTCAGAAGAGAAAAACTTCTCAGGATCACCAAGAAAAGTTTCATTCCACAAAACCAAATGTTCCAAACCCTGATCAACATACTCTTCTATCTGACTAACAACATCTTCCACCGACCCGAAAAGATAAGCCTCTTTCACCAAATCAAGTGGAACAGAATCAATTATCTCCAAAACTTCATTTCTATCTAACTTAGAGGGAATATAATCAGTTAAACCGTGAGAATCCTCTCCTAAAGGATGTGAAGCTCCAACTTTTTCCCAAACCTCAGAAGGTATCGTAATACATCTGCTCTTAATAGCCGGAGTATCCATTATTTCCAAACACTCTTCTTCATCCTCTCCAATAATCACACTAGAAAACAAACCTGCAGACAAATCGGAGGGATCCCGCCCCTGCTCCCTCATAACCTTCCTAATGCTAGACAATTTCTCTCCATAACCCTCTACAGAAAATCTAATCATCACCGGCAACCAACCATCCGCATACCTACCAGTCAATTCCAACATCCTAGAACCATGAGCCCCCATCCAAATTTCAGGTTCTGTATCTTGATATAACGGAAGATCAAAAACAGCATCTTCCAAACTCCAAAACTCTCCATCAAAATTAATCACTTCACCAGGTTCAGACCCCCACAATAACTTGATAATCTGTAAAGCCTCCTCCAATCTACTGACAGGTTTAGAAAAATCCAACCCATAAGGAATAATATTCTCAGCCTCACCAGCACCAATTCCAAGAACAGTCCTCCCTTCTGAAACATGATCAATCGTCAAAATACTTTGAGCCAACATAGCAGGATTCCGTCTGAAAACCTCCGTAACACTACTCCCAACATTAATCCCCTCAGTAGCCTGAGCTGCAAGAGTCATAGAAATCATAGTCTCCATAAAAACACTCGGAGAACCCTGAAAAGCCGCCACAGGTATAATATCAGGCTCCCACACAGATTGAGGCCAAATACCCATAAGATGGTCAGGAAACCAAATTGAATCAAACCCTCTTTTCTCCATTTCCTCAGCTTGTTCAATTATATTCTCGACAGGAGGATAGGTAGGACCCATTGCCCCGATTTTTAATGGTTTAGTATTTTTTCTAATGAGTATCGACTCGATTTTTAATTTCAATTTTTGTGACTTTATTCTAAATTCTTGGGGAAAAT
>CAZSNS010000052.1:10418-14456 GCA_964608515.1 Hadarchaeota archaeon (SeqCode) | reverse complement strand
ACTCATTAACAAAAGTTCTAAGCATTCCGAAACCTTCGGGAAAAAGTTCAGGAACCACCTTCGAACGAAGGCCTGTAGTTCCTTCAAGAACAAGTATGCGCATTTTCAGTCCTCAAGAACTTCCTTCACTTCTTGAATGAGTTCCGCCGAAATCCCTTGATCCCTATCTTGATCCTCGCAAACAGCTCCTCGAACTCCGATTACTTCCGGTTCTAATTCTTTTAATTCTCTAATCTCTTCTTTTCCTAAAGATCCGGCCAGTGCCACTTTCAAACCTATTGAATGGGCTTCGTTAACAAAACTTCTGAGCTGTTTGATGGTTAGAAATTCAGTTAGGGGTTTTCCATCTTTGACTGCAGTATCGAGCATTATATAATCTGTTTGTGCTATTTGACCGATTGTAGGAAGGACTAGGGGGTTGATTGTTTCTGCTCTTTCGAAATCGCCGTAAGCGCAGGCTACTACTTCTGCTGAGTCTGAATTTTCTTTGACCGCTCTCACGACTTGGTTCATTAGGAAAGAAGCTTCATCCGGGTCTTTCGGACCTTTTAACCCGACTTTTATGATGTCAGCTCCTGCTTCCAAAGCCCCGAGCGCGGCTAAGGATGCGCTGCCGGGAAGGTTTGGAAAATCACCTATGGCTGCGCTTATCGGTGTTTCTGATGATGTTTTTTCTCTGACTTTTGAAACTATCCAAGGGAAATTGGCGCCGAGCGATCCTTCTTTCGGATTTTTCACATCTATAATATCTACATTGGATTCTGAAACAGTTCTAGCTTCCCCTAAATTTTTCGGACTTACTAGGAGTTCTGTCATCAAACATCCTCCATATACTTTTCTAAGTCTGTAAGAAAAGAATTTATGTCCTCGCTTTCATGATGAGGCATCACAACCAGTCTAATACTTTCAGGTTCAGAATTTAAAGAAACCAACCATCCCTCCTCTTTAAGATCCTGATAAATCTTCTCAGGCGGAACTCGGTCAGAATGGAAAGAAACCACATTCAATTCAGGCTCAACCACAACCTCCAAACCATCAATATTCCCAATCCCATCCGCCAAAACCCTACCAAGATCAACACACTCCCGAACAATCCCCTCATAACCCCCACCAACCAACTCATCCAAAACCATCCAAACACCAGCAATAGAACCACCCGGCCTAGTACCTAACAAGGTAGGTTCGGTCTCTTTCAAATAAGGAGCCTCAATCCTTATCTCGTCCAACCACTCCTCCTCTCGCGACAGAAAAACACCAGCCGGAATCGGAGATAGTCCCATCTTATCAGGATCAGAAGTAATAGTAGAAACTTGATCCACCTCAAAATCCCACTTAGGAACATCTTCCAAAAAAGGCAAGACAAAACCCCCAAAACTAGCATCCACATGCAAAAGACAATCATAATCTTCCGCGATTTCACCCATCTCCACAACTGGATCAACTAAACCCAAAGCAGTCGTCCCCGCAGTACAAACCAAAACCGCTGTGTCATCATCAATCTTTTCTTTCAAATCCTCCAAGTCTGGCCTATAATCCTCACCCAATTCGGCCGCAACGAAATCCATTTGTTGTAAATCACAAGCTTTCCTCACTGAATAATGAACAGATTTTGGCCCGACAACTTTTTCCGAATTTGTTAGTTTTCTTCCTAACCAAAAAGCTACGATATTTCCCTCGGTTCCGCCTGAACTAACATAACCGTTGGCAGTGGGTAAGGAAAAGAGTCCTCCAACTTTCTCAATCACTTGTTTTTGTAACTCTTTCACGCTGGGAAAAACATCGGTATCTAGAGCGTTCACGTTTTTATATAACTTGTAAGCTTTCCACGATTTTTCTAAAGGGGAGGTACACATTGAAGAAAATACTTTACCTGATTCGTAATTCCAATCTTTTTCCTTTTTCTTTTTCAACAATTCTGGTAATTCTTCCATCTGTCTTACCTCCAAAACGGACAAGGTTTTATTCTTACAACTTCTTTTATCCGGCTAATGAAACCAGATGAGGTCAACATGTCTATATCTCGAGTGATTTTTTGAGAACTTTCTCGTTTATTTCTCCGGCTTGGTAAACGGTACCAGTTTTCATGTTGTTTATCGTGATTCTAGCAGGAGAGAATAATTTTCTGTCTATCTTGAAGAAGTCTCTATCGTATTCTTCGAATATTTCTATGAATGGAGAACCATAGTCTTCAGAAGCGCTTGAAGGCACTTCGTCGATTACTTCCTCTATTTCAGAATCTTCACCTTCAACAAAATAGATAGTGTTTCCTCCATAAAGTGTACAATCGTTGGTTTTACCCATCGCTTCCAAATCATTTTCCGCCACCGGAGCTATCGGAGCACTTCCAATCCCAGTTTTGATAGAGTCAATCTCGAAGTCAAGAGTGTGCAATTTATGAATCCCAGTTTCCACAACTCTAGCAGAAACCTGAACACTCCCAGCAATACTAGCAGTAGGCGCAACCAAAAGATAAAGATCATCGGAACTAACACCACAATCATCCGCAATAGAATCCGCTACCTCTTCACCAGGAATATCTCCAGTCTCCAAAGTCAAAACCGCAACATCAGAATCATCTTCATAATCCAACTCATCAAACAAATCCTCTACTCTAGACAAAGCCCTAGCAGGACCAGCACCCATAGCATAAAAATCACCAACCTCAATCGACCAACCAGCATACTGAGAAGCCATACAAGCCTTAATAGCATTATCAACCTGAACCTGAACCTTCGGCCTTTCCTCCATCGTAAACTGTACCTCTCCTAATCCGGCCAGGCATACTTCTGCGAAATATTTTCCAGCTTCGTATCCTCCTCGGACTTCTGCTCCGGCATCAACTACTGTTGTACCGTTGTCTAGTTCGATAGTTTTTATACCGAGTTTTTCCTCTTGTTCAATCATCTGGTTAATAATTTCGAGTGCGTTCTCGTTTATGCTAATAATTTTTCTCACCTCAAACTTTTTTCAAATTTTGAGCTTAGCTCCCTTTCTAAATCTCATAAATTTTTTGATATTTTACTCTGGAAAAAAAGCACTAAGAAAGAAAAGATTTAAGCTGGAAGTAAATCCTCATTTGATGCCTTGTCTAGGTATAGATCCCCTTCGCCGTTCTCCGCTCCGTCTCCTACGAATTTTAAGAATTCTCCTTCGATTTCTGCACCATTCAATTCTATGTTTGTAACTTCCTCTTCAAAACTGAAACTTGGCAGAACACTTTCAAGCTCTCCCTTAACCACTATGTTACCGTCTTCCATTTGTCCACCTACTCTTTTTTCAGCGTCGCCATTTATTATGAGAGTTCCGCTTTTCATGTGATAACAAGAATGAATTCCTACATCTCCTTCAACTTCTATTTTTCCTCCGGCAAGATATTCTCCAACTTGATCTCCGGCGTCTCCTTCAATAGTAATCTTTCCACCAGTCATTCCTTCCCATTCTCCTCTGAAAGTAGAACCGGCAAAATCGTTAGCGTCTCCTTTGACGATTATTTCACCATCTGACATCTTTTGACCGACCCACGAGTCGGCGTCACCTTCTATTTCGATTTTTCCTCCGTCCATGAAGGCTCCTGCATACATTCCAACGTCTCCTTTTATCGTGATTTTTCCTTCCGTCATATCTTGTCCTAGTCTTTTCCCTTTCGGAATATCACCATCTATCACTATTTCCACTTCTTCTCCTGAGTTTTCACAATCTACTTCAAAGATTTCTTTAAGTTCTACTTCTTTCGAACCTTTGAATACTGGCACTTTCTCAATCTCTCCAGCATCTTTACCTTTCAGATTGTCTGGTGTGATATTGTCTAAATCGAAAGGAGTGTCGAATTCTGGTTTAGGGGTAAGAGTTACTTTCAATTTATTCACCTCTTCATAGACTATCTCTCGCATCTATTTCGATAGCTTTTGAATTTTTAACATATTCGGATTGTGTTGGATAATTATCTACATTTACGGTGTAATATTTCTTGAATTTCTTCTTCACATCTTCATTAACTCTTTTCTCTACCTTTTCTGGAACCTTTGTATCAACCCAAAA
>CAZSNS010000052.1:0-10390 GCA_964608515.1 Hadarchaeota archaeon (SeqCode) | reverse complement strand
TCCATACGTATCCTTCTTGACATTACCATTCTTAACAACCACCTCACCATCTTTAACACAGCAAGAAACATTCGAAAACGCTTCTTTAACCTTCTCATAATCTCGAGACAAATCAACATCGTCAGGATTCAAATCATAAACAGCAACATCACCCACAGCACCAGGACCAAGATGTCCTCTATCAGTCATTCCTAGAACTTTTGCGCTCGTGCTTCTAGACATCATCGCTATGTCGTTCAAGTCAAATTCTTTATCAAGACTAGGTAATGTGGATCCTTTCTCTACGTTCGGATGCACATCTTCTAATACTTCGTTTCTAGCTTCCTTGCTAACCAGCCAAGTAATTACTTGCGGATAACTGGTGAAGGGACCGCCGTTTGGATGGTCAGTTGTCATTATAACTTTTTCAGGATCATCAACTTGCAAGGCAAGTTCAAGACCAACAGCCCATTGGATCGAATTAACTGGATGGTTTTTATGATAAATGAATGGAACAATTCCGGAACCTGTTTCCATTTCGACATCGGCGTTTATCCATTTTAAACCGTTTAGGCTTTGCAGATTGAATTGGAATGGTCCGTCAGCAGTCATTGTCGTAGTGTTTCCGAAAATGACTTGACCCATATCAATTGCGACGTCGTCTCTGGACTTGACTTTATCGGCGACTTCTTCAGCTCCTGATTCGAAATCTCTCCAACTAGTCCCGCCATAAGAGTTGAACTGAGCATGAGTCAGATGAATAACATTATCTCTATCAGGATTACCTGGTTTCACTCCTTTCGAAACCTCAAAAGTGTTCACAGCAGTCTTATAATTCCCAGGCATTCCAAGATTGTTACCATGAACGTGAATAGAATGAGGTAAACCAAGCATTTCATTAACTTCTTCCAAACCTCTAATTATCTCAGCAGGAGTAACATCAAAATAAGAAACTCGATCTTCTATACCAGCAACATTCTCACCCCAACCCCAAGCCTCAGTACCACCCGGATTAACAAGCTTCAATGCATAACCCTTCGTCGCTTCAAGAAGCCACGAAATAAACGCCGCCAAACCCTCAGTATCATCATCTTTCAAATAATCCATAACCATCCAATTATTACCAACTAGAGGATAAGCAGCCTTGTCAATAATCGGAATATCAGCTAACTCCTCATGAGTATGACGAGCCTCAAGCGGAGGCATAGCCGGATCAACAACAGTTGTCCAACCTAACTGAGCATACAAATAACCAGTAGAAAACGTAGAGAAAACAGAACGACCAGCACCAGACCTCGGATAATCCTCCTTAGAATAATAATTCCTACCTTCCTCAGGCCTCATTTTTCTACCTGCGTTCACTTTAGAACCTGCTATATGACTGTGAACGTCTACTCCTCCAGGCATCACTACCTTTCCGGATGCATCGATTGTCTCTGCTGAGTTTTCTGATAACGATTCTACTACTTCACCATCTTCTATCAGGATGTCTTTCTCTTCTCCCTCAACCCCATTCGCGGGGTCGTAAACCGTTCCGTTTTTGATTTCTAGTCCAGACATTTTTTATCCCTCATAATCTTTCATTTATCATTTCTAATATCTCTTCGTCAGATTTTACTCCTTCAGGAGGTTCCATTACTTTTCTTAGTTTAATTGGAACTCCATCCATACGATAAGCCGTCCCTTCTGCCTCAATCCCTGCTACTGCCGCAGGTATGAAAACATCGGATTCTTCAGCTGTCTTACACATGTGAGGATCAATCGTAATAGAAGGAATTTCTGTAAAGTGTTCAAACGCGTCACGAGGTATAGTAGCAGCCGGGTCGGAAGCAACAACTAGTGCGGAATCTGCTTCTTTATTTCCTAACACATCAACGACGGTATTTTCACCAGGTGCATATCTCGGATGACCTCTTGCGAAATCCACTGCATAGGGGAATCTAGTCTCCCAACAAGACACCTTGTTTGCACCGGCAACATTAAAGTGACCTCGCATAGGCATTATCGTGAATTTTGTATAATCATTCAAGTCCCGGACAAGCGATATAGCATTGTCAATGTTAGTGTATTTACCATCACTCATTGTCAGACCAAGTCCGAAGAAAACAGTTCCAAATTTACAATTTTTCATCTTATCAGCTATTTCTTTGATGTCTTCAGCAGGTACACCAGCTACTTCTTCCGGAATTTCTTCACCATTCAGATAAGCTCTGAGTGCTCCTAATAGTTCATAATCGCTATCAGGTTCAACTTGGATGAACTTATCAGAGATTTTAGCTGTATCGGTTTTTCTAATATCTAATGTTATTAATTCTCTATCTCTTTCACCGCTTCTCGTGAAAAATCCACGGGGATATAATGTATATCTTGATAAGTGTCGTGGATGAGCATGAGCAGGGTTACAACCCCAGTAAACTATCAGATCAGCTCGATTCTTTATCTGTCCCAGAGTACAGGTGGAAACCCCAACATCTTGCTCGGCTAATATTGATGGACCGTGACAAACTGAGGAAGTATTATCTAAAGCCGCTCCTACCTTTTCGGCTATTTCCACTCCTTCCTCTTGGGCTTCGCAAGTAGTTGAAGACCAACCATAAGCCATTGGATAGTCTGATTCTCTCAAAATCTCTGCTGCTTTATCTACAGCTTCTTCTAGAGAAACAGGTTCAAATTCTCCGTTCTTTTTTATCATCGGTTCTGTTATTCGTTCTTCCCCTGTCAGAAAATCTACGTATTTGGTATGACTTATTTTGCAAGAGTTTTCCGTATCTGTGATTTCTCCATCTTCCATTTCGATTTCGAGGTCGTCGCAGAGACATCCGCAGTAAGGACATACAACATCTGTTATTTTCTCTGACATGTTTTTTCACCTTCTATTTTACAATATTTTATAGTTTTCCCATCAAACTGTCTTTATCGCCCCGGTTGGACAGATTAACGTACATTTTTCACAATCGTCAGGGACTTTTGAGTCCTCCCAGCAAACTATATCTCTATCTTTCTTCGCAATACCGCTTTTCAATTTCAATTTTTCTTCCCCCTCTTCAAATCTCTCACTTTCAGGATTGCTAATCGGACACGCCGCTACACAATTTCCACAACCCAAACAATCATCAGAACTTATACTTACAGAAGAATATTCTACTGCCAATTTCATCCCACCAATTCATCCAACTGTATCAAATATTCCCCAAGTTCACCATTATAATTACCAGCCGAAATCTTGACGATACCCCCCACATCTGCAGCAGCTTCTATGCCCGATTTAATCCCTTCCTTCACATCTTCCAGCTCCGGCCCATTGATCACTATCTCATAAACTGTTTCCACTTCATCGGGAACTTTTGTCCCTTCCACTTCGTCCTTGATGGTTGGACAGTAAGGATGATTTGTCGTCGCATTAAGAAAATCATAATTCAAAGATCCAACTTTTGACCCTGAAGAAACTATACCGCCAGGAAACGGCGTTATAACTCCTTCCACATCACCTATCGCTTCCACCGCCTTTTCAGCTGACTCAAGAGCAGAATCTTGATTCTTCGCCATTATGAAAAAGTTACCACCAGCAACACCTTCCTTGACACCAAAACTATCCTCAATAACAAAATCACCACTCATAATCGGAACCTTAAAAACAGTCCTTCCATCCAATTCATCTTCACTCTCAAAACCATCCCCGAAAAACTTCAATTTTTTACCGACACCAAAAGACTCTTCTGAAGACTCAAAACCATTAAAAGCCGCCGCCGTAGCCGAAGTCAAAACACATTGACCCAACCTGGTAAGAAGCTGATGTTCAAGCTCATCCTTGTCCCCATGACAAATCTGAATATAAGCTCCAGGACGACCATCAGGCGTATCATCTGTCTTTATATCTATTCCTGCTTCAGCAGGACACATAACTTGAGAAGTGCCAAAACCTGTGGCCTCTTTTGCGGTTTCTGTAACCCATTTATCATTTTTTGCGGTTATGAGTACTCTAGAAATGTTAATTTTGAAAGCTTCAGCGTAAGTATCTTCAACTTCCACACCTTTCACATTCATTGGCAAAATGATTTACCTCCGAAGGTCTTTTTGTTATAACGTACTTATAATTTAGAATTTTTAAATGTAATCAATCTGTTTAAAAAGAAAAACTTTTGAAATTTATACTTCTTCCGCTTCTTCTGAAAGGTCTAACTCTTCCAATTTTTCTTGTTTCGGTTTGCCAGATTCTAACTCCCAATCTCTCTCCTTATAATAACCATTTAGCAAGGTTTCCATATCAGGACTTTTCCCAGCGGTAGCTCCATCTTGGAGAGATTCTTTCGCTACTTCCGGCACATCATCATCTTCTCGTCTTACTCCAAGCTTCCAATTAATCAACCGCTTGATATTGAAAATTCTCTCACCAGTTTTCAAAATCTCTTCTCCAGAAACATCCCACCCAGTAACATCATTCAAAAGTTTAGCCAAATCAGAAGGTTTACTTATCGGTGAAAATTTACAAAGAGGTAAGGAATCATTCAATTCTCTAACATTCTGCCATATTGCAGCCATTGCACCTTTTTCTTCAGATGATTCAAACCTGTCCCCAGTCTCAACACCAATTTCAGGGACATCAATTCCTAGATCTATCAAATAATAATCCCCCTTAAGATGACAAGCGCCTCGAGGAGAAGTGGCATAGGATATTGCTTGACCAACAAACGCTCTAGGGTCATGCATCGGAATTTCCATTCCTTTAACATGCGGAACTCGCTCTTGAGATACGCCGAACTCATTAGCCATTCTCCGAGTTCCTTCAGCTAACTTGTCACCGAACCCTTCTCTTTTGGCAATCATATCAACCAACTCAACTATAGAATCACTCTCACCCCAACCTAAATCCACACCCACATCATCTTTAGACAATTCACCATCCTCAACCATCTTAACTGCAAAAGCAATGCTAACACCTGCAGAAATGGTGTCAATTCCATAATCATTACAAAGATGGTTAGCGTAAACAATGGAATCCAAATCAAAATTCATACTGAGAGGACCGAAAGCCGCTGCAGTTTCATACTCCGGACCATCGATCTCCTCAACATCTCCCTCCGGCGGTTCTGTGACAAGTCGGCCGCAACCTAAAGGACATCCAAAACATGAAACTGATTTGACATTATAGTTTTCTCTCAACTTCACAGCATCTATATCCTCAGTCGGGAAAACACCACTGGAGAAAAATTTAGTGGGAACATCTCCCATAGTCATGCCCATATCGAGATATCCGATGGTTCCAAACTCCTTGTACATCTCAAGAGTAGAGGTTTTACTCAACTGATTAACAGGAACCTCTGTAGCTTCATCAATATGATCCTGAATCTCATCGGGATTATCTATTTCGATAGTGTCCGTTCCATCAACTAAAATCGCTTTAAGATTTTTAGAACCCATAACAGCCCCCATACCCGTTCTGCCAGCAGCCCGACCATGATCATTCATAACAGCCGCATATCTAACTTGATTCTCCCCACCCTGACCAATGGCAGCAATCCTAGCTCTATCATTCCCAACTTCTTCTTTCAAAGCATCTCTGGTCTCATAGAAACCTTTACCCCAATACTCAGAAGCATCTTTTATCTCAGCTTCACCATCAATTATCGAAATATAAACAGGATCATCAGCCCGACCGTTGATAATAATTCCATCATAACCAGCCATTTTGAGAGTTGTGCCGAAATATCCTCCGCTATTAGACTCCCCCCAAATTCCAGTTAAAGGAGACTTTGCACAAACAGCATGCCTTCCTGCACTTGGAACTCTAGCTCCTACAAAAGGTCCGTTAATAAAAGCTAAAGGGTTTTCTGGACTTAAGGGATCTAAATCTTTCGTCATCTGTTTGTAAAATAACTTGGCTGCTAGTCCTGATCCTCCTAGGTATTTTTTGGCTAATTCTTCGTCCAGTTCTTCATCTTTTGTTTTTTCTTTCTCAAGATCTACTTTCAGTAATTTTCCTTGGTATCCTTTCATGATTTTCTCCTCAAAAATCTATATCCTTTCCTTCATATGCATAATTCAGCACTTTTTTCAATTCAGGTTCCGAAGTAGGTCTTGGACTTGGTAAAGTACAAACATCCTCACAAGCATAACTTGCAACCTTATCTAGGTTTTTCTCCCACTCGTCCTTACTAATGTCATAATCTTTCAACGCATAGGAAATATCCAATTCATTCATCAAATCCTTAAACTTCTGATCTAACTTATTTAGATAACCTTCTTTACTATCAGCATCAATGCCCAGATATCTTGCCATATCAACATACTTATCCGTAGTTTTCGCGTAAAATTGTAAGGAGTATGGAATAAACAACCCAACAGAAACCCCATGATGAATATCAAAAGCTTTCCCTACAGCATGACCTAAGCTATGAGTTAAAGCTGTTTGACTGTTACCGAAAGCTAAACCAGCTATCGCGGAAGCGGTCAGCATCTTATGCCTCGCTTCCATATTATCAGGCTGTTTATATACTGTCGGTAACCAATCGAAAATCATTTTGATAGCTTGAAGAGCAAGAGGATCTGTAAACTCATTCGAATAAGTACAAAGATAAGCTCCGAAAGCATGAGCTAAAGCATCCAAACCTGAACCTGCTGTTAGGTAAGGGGGCATTCCCGCTGTAAATCTAGGAACTAGAATAGCAAAATCAGGAACAATCTCTAATGAGGAAACTTCCAATTTCCGAGGCGGATCCACGGACTTATCAGAACCTACTGCAGCCCATGTAATTTCAGAACCCGTGCCGGCAGTGGTGGGAAAAGCTGCCATTATAGCTTTATTTCTCAACCCGATTGGAACGAGAGGATTAACATCTCTCAAATCAGCATCCGGATGTTCATAAAGAATCCAAGCCATCTTCGCCAAGTCTATCCTTGAACCTCCACCGACGGGAATGATAATGTCAGGTTCGTATTCTCTCATCTCTTCCGCACATTCCTTTATTGCACTAAGTGGAGCTTCGGGTTCTTCAGAAGTCCAAATCTTATAATCAAAACCACTTTCTTCTATAGTTTCTCCCACTTCCTCAGCATATTTTTTAGTTGTTCCTCCTGAAACGAAGAAAGCTTTCCGTTCATCACAAAAAACAGAAGCAACAATGCCAAAAAATTTCAAACCAACTTCGCCTACTACAACTCTAGGTGAAACGAAAAAACCGAAAAGCTCCTGTATTCCCGACGCTCCCATAGAACGAAGTGTATTCCGCATTTCCTCATCCTGATACCAATAATCCATGAAATCTCCCATATTAAATCCAACTGTAAAAATTTAAAAGTTATGGCTAACCACATCAAGGAACTCAAATCAACAAAAACAATTCATGACGAAGGAAAAATAAAGACTAAAATTTATCCCCAATAATCTTCCTTAAACCTGTTAGAATATTTAAATGATAAACATCAACCATAATCGACTCGATAAAAACTTAGAAGTGTGTGAATTATGAGAAGCAGTCTTAAACTATTAACCTCAGTTCTAATCGTAACTTTTCTAACCATTGCACTTTCCATGCCAATAGGAAGTCTACCAGGATTGGGAAATCTTCTAAACCCTTACGATGGAGTTTACGAAACTGCAAGACTAGCAAACAAACCAAAAGAAGCCAGTATACAATCAAGCCAAATATCAAACAAAGTAACCGTCCTAAGAAACAACCTCGGAGTACCTCACGTCTTCGCTGAAAAAGACGAAGAAGTTTTTTACACAATCGGTTATCTCCACGCCCAAGACAGACTATTCCAAATGGACATGCAAAGGAGACTAGCAAAAGGAAAATTAGCAGAAATAATAGGAAAATCCCAATTAGAAGACGATAAAGAAATGAGAAAACTCGGCCTCACCTTAGGAGCAAAGAAAGCCATAGAAAATATGAAAGGGACGGAACTGATGGAATATGTCGAGGCTTATTGTGCAGGAGTGAATAAGAGGATAAACGAGGGTAAGTTACCGCTCGAATTCAAACTATTAGGATACCAACCTGAAGAATGGGCACCGGAAGACACTCTTGCAGTTGCAAAACTTGTTTCTTGGGGTTTGAGCGGATCTCTGAAACCTCTCAAAAGAGAAATATTAAAACAAAAAATCGGAGAAAATGCTTGGAACGAACTTTATCCAGAAAAAAACCCTTACCTAGTTCCGCTTCACGATCCTCCATATTCCTATGCAAAATCGAAAGAAAACGTTTTGAGTGAGCCCAAAACCATTCAAGAAACAACTGAATATATAAACAAACTTGAACGGGGCCTAACACTTCATTCCGAAACTAAACCGTGGATAGGAAGTAATAATTGGGTTGTATCAGATGAAAATTCTAAAACCGATGGACCCCTCCTAGCAAGCGACCCTCCCCTAACCTTACCTTTACCATCTTTCTGGTACCAAGCCTATCTCAAATCAAACGAAGGTTACAATACAACCGGGATAACCATCCCAGGAGCACCAGTAATACTGATAGGGGCAAATGACAGTATAGCTTGGGGAATGACCAACGTTACTGCAGATGATTGTGATTTTTACAGATATAAAACCAAAATGACTGAAAACGGTCAAAAATATCTTTACGATAACGAATGGCGAGAATTCAAAAAAGAAAATGAAATAATCGAAGTCAAAGGTTCGAAAAATGTCCCGATTACTCTAAAAAGTACAGTTCATGGACCTATAGTAAAAACAATAGAAAATGAACCAATCGCAATGAATTGGACCGGTCACCACTCTTGGACCGAGCTCAAAGCTATGACCACCATAAACAAAGCAAAAAATCTCAAAGAATTCAAAAAAGGAGTTAAGAACTGGAATGTTCCTCCTCAAAATTTCGCATACGCAGATAAAAACGATAATATAGCATTATTTAGTACCGGATGGTATCCAATAAGAGAAAATGGAGTAGACCCCACCGGAATCCAAAATGGAAGTAATCCTAAAAACGATTGGAAAGGATTTGTACCATTTGAAGAAATACCTCACACAATAAACCCACCTGAAGGACACTTATCTTCTGCTAATCAAGACCCCGTCACGGAAAACTATCCTTACTACATAGGACGGCATTACAGACCCTGTTATCGAGGAAGGAGAATCAATAATCTCTTATCTTCAAAAAAATCACACAGCATTTCCGATTTTAAGGATTATCATACAGATATTTTCTCCCAAGCCGCAAAAGAAATGGTGCCAATTCTTATCGACATTAGCGAAAATAAAGATCTTAATACTCTCGAAAAAGAAGCCATTCAAAGTTTGCAGGATTGGGATTATAAAATGGAAATAGATGAATCAGCTCCTCTAATCTGGACAGTCTGGGAAATAAAATACTTCCGAAATATATTCGAAGATGAGTATAAAAAGAACGACGCTGAAGACCTTATCTTACCCGACCCAATAGTTGGAGAAAAACTCCTAAAAGAAGAACCCAACTCCGACTGGTTCGACAATGTATATACCAACAAAAAAGAGAATAGAGAAGACATCGTCCTAAAAAGTCTAAAAGAAACTGTAAAACTATTAGAACAAGAATTCGGACAAAACACAGAAGCATGGGATTGGGGAAAAGTAAACAAACACTACTTTGAACATCTCACAAAAATAAAAGCTCTCTCCTACGGACCGATATCAGCGCCGGGTGGAAGAGTAACGCTAAAAGTAGCACCTAGCCAATCTGTTCATCCTGACTTAGATAAAATGGTGGAAAATGATAATTTAGAATTCCGAGCTATTCACGGCCCCTCCTTCAGACTGTTAGCTACTCCAGGTGAAAATTATTTATGTTCATTGCCGGGTGGTCAAAGTGGAAATCCATTATCAGAGCATTATACTGACAAGCTGGAGATATTTTTGGATCAAGAATATACTGAGTTAACTATTCCCGGAAGTCCAAACGTTATGGATAATGACCTCGTCGAAAGCAGATTAATAATAAATCCGAAAGGTGGTTCTAGTGAGTGAAAATAGTGAGGGAACGATTCAGGATTTATTGACCGGTTTACTTTTGGCCTTAGTGTTATCCATTCTAAGTTATCTTATTTTACCTATTTGGCAAGTTATAGTGCCGATTGGCATTATTGTTGGAATGAAAGCTAAAACTGGAAAGAAAGGATTCTTAGCGGGCTTAGGTGGTGTTGTGATTGGTTGGGGTTTGTTATTAGGAACTCAGGCGACTTTTTCTCCGATAGCTGGATCAGCGAAACTGTTGTCACAAATTATGGGGATAGGAGGTTCGGTTTGGTGGTTGATTATTGTTTTAACACTAATTATCGGTGGTCTCATCGGAGGTTTTTCGGGTTTGGTCGGTGCTTACGTCAGGGATATGATAGGATTTTGAGAATATTCTAGGTTAATAAATAACCTTATTCTCTCTAGGTTAATTTGTTAAAATACTCAGATTTAATAAGG
>CAZSNS010000051.1:0-14670 GCA_964608515.1 Hadarchaeota archaeon (SeqCode) | reverse complement strand
TTATCAGAAACCTCCGACCACTCAAAAGACGGAGTAGCAACCGACACATTCTCATTATTATCCGGCGACAACAACCCAGGCGCACCAGGCGAAGTCCGATCCACCCTAAACCATCGAACAACCGACGTCCCCTCATTACCGGCGTTATCCTTAGCTTTTACGCGCCAATACCACACACCCTCCGAAAACTCATCAACAACCTGATAATTATCATTCTCAACCCAACCCGAATCACGGTCAAACGACGAAAAATCGGAATCATTACTGACTTGAACACGGTAAAAAACGGGCTTGCTCGGATCGGTCACGTTCTCCCAATCAAGCAAAGGCGTATTATCCCGCATATTCTCACAATTCTCAGGAGAAATAAGAGATGGAACTGGCGAAGTTTGGTCGATCCGGAACCAAGTCGCATCCGAATTCTCACTCACATTTCTTAGGTTATCTTGGGCAGAGACATGCCAATACCAGACTCTTTCGGAGAGTTCTGTTTCCTTAAATTGTTTATAGGAACTTTGAAGATCAGTAAACTCGTAATCGATAGATTTGAAACTAGGATCATTATCTAAATAAAGGTTATAAGTAACTGGGTCTGAGGAATCTTGAGAGTCGGTCCACCCTAGCAGAGGTGTGTTGTCTTTTATATTTTCTCTATTGTCTGGAGTCTGGTTGGTCGGTACTCTTGGAGGGGTTGTATCTATTCTGAATGCTCTAGTTTCGGAATTTTCCCCAACATTCCCAGCATTATCTTTGACTCCCACCTGCCAATAATAATTATCATCGGGCAGTTGGGGAGTTGTCCAGTTGTCGTTTTCAATCCAGTTAGAAACGGTTGATGAAGAAAAATTAGGATCGTTGTCAACATATACTTTGTACACTACTGGTTCGGAAATATCATTGACATTGTCCCAGTCTAGATAAGGAGTGCTGTCTGAAATGTTTTCATTATTATCGGGTGAAAGGAGAGTTGGAGAGCTTGGCGGAGTCAAATCTATCTCGCTAACTCTACAAAAATCAACTAGAAGATCTGTGCGCGTAGTATCATTATCAGGCTGAACATAGCGAACATGAACAGTATTGTCCTGTGATATATAATCAGTGCCAGTAAGATTGTAAACGAAGTTATCCAAACTCGTAGAGCCAAGGTCATCCACATTATCCAAACTCCCAGATGCAAAGTTCTCCAAGTAAACCATTATATTCTCATTTGCGTCACCCCCTATGTAGTACTTCAACTGAAGCTCATAATTATCATACTGAGAGGAGATACCAGAAATATTGTGTTGAACGTCCATCCGATATTTCGTAGTTGGAGAAATAACTAACGAGATATTATCCATCCATAAATCAGCCCTAGCTTTGGCATTATTCGAGTTACCCCCTTGAACTTGAGTCGACATGTAGACCCTGATACCTGTCAACGAATCATTCACATTATATTGTGTTCCAGTAAACGAAGTCCAACCCACAGTACTTGTACCAGAGTCGCTAACAACTGTCTGCCACCCTCCATCATAAACATCTATCCTAGTCACCGCACTACTAACCTGAGCACCCCCTCCACCCTCTTCGATAGTCTTTTTAAATTTGCCATTTATCGTGACCGTGTTCCCTGAACTAATAGGACCTATACTTTGCTCCCAATAAGCCTCCTCACTATCCCCATTTCCCTTTCTCGGATCTTCAGCAGCAACTTTAACTGACCCGCCACCATCACCACTATCTGTACCTGAGTCATAACCCGGAGTTCCCGAAGTACCCGAATCATCAATAATTGTAGTTAGTGACCAATTAGTCGTGCCATCAAAGTTTCCATTTAAAACATTTTCGCCCCCCCATCCATAATTCTCCTCTGAAATGTTTTCAAAATTTCCATCATCAGCTTGGGCGTTAGCGAAGTTGGAGGTCGAGCCTTCGTAGATATTTTCACCAGAAACGTAGGTATAATTTCCGGATTCGGTTGGAGTCGGATCAGCGACTTTTACGTCGTACCAATCGCTCTCTATACTCCCGTTGCTATGGTTTAGCTTGGAGCGGAAGTAATAATCGGTCGGAGGCGTAGTTTTTTGAGGTGTTTCAACTACATAAGTCTTCGAAACTGAGTTCTCAACAGTCCCGATACTCCATTTTATTTTCATGTAGTTTTCGTTCTCTCTTGTCACACTCCCTCCACTCTCATCAACCATAGTCCACTCATCTGGATAGTAATCGACTAAGCCAACATCTTCTACTTGGTTTTCGACCTCGGCGGTTATTTCCATTGTTACTTCCACTAAAGGAGCTGCTTTATGCTGCCCCACCCTATCCCCAGATAATTCTCGTTCAAAACTCACGTTAACTCCGTCTACTTCTGTTTGTGTTTGATAGGTTACTGGTTCGCGTGTGGATCGGTCGGTAGTTGCTGCTGTGGCTGGTTGTACATCTACGAAAAGTATTAATGGATTTGTTAGCAGCATTGCCGTGACGAAAAGGGCTAAGATTTGTGATATTCCTTCTCGATGCTTGTTTATTTTCGCTCTGATGAATTCTGTCGGTTTAGTGGACTTGAGGAGGTTTGGAGAAAAAGGGTCGTTCAAGAAATAACCTCCTCTTGCTCGTCTTTAAGCTTTCCAGGTCTAGGTATTATTTCGTAAAATTTGCAAGGTCTTCCGCGTTTGTTTCTGTCTTCATCTTCGTATTGGACGATTCCGCGGATTTCGAGTTTTTTTAGATTTCGAGAAACTTTCCAAGTCGGAAGATCGGTACGTTTGGAAATTGCAGTGACTGATAAACAATCTTCCTTATAGAGCGCTCTGTAGACAAGCTCTTCTGACTCAGAGAAGTTGTCCCACATAGTTTAGGCCTAAACGAGGGTTTTTCTGCAGTTTGTTTTGGGTTTTGAGAGGTATTTAAGGGGGAAGTGGGTTTTTAAAGGGTGTTGGAGGAGTCAAATTGTTTTTAAAGGTGGAAGGATTCTGGTTGTTTTTTAAAATATTTGGTTTTTCGGGTTGGGTTTTTAAGTAACTGGTTTCGTTTTGTTGGAAAGAGGAGGATTCTTAGAGTTTTAGTGGGGGTGTTGGGGGAAAATAATTTTATTTTTAATAAAATTTTAGATATTTCCCAAAAGTTTTAAATAAAAATTCTTGTTTGAATTATTACCAATGCGTAAATCTAACCTTGTACTCAGAGAAATACTCTATAGAGTTTTTGAAAATAAAGAAAACTTCATGAGTCAAAAATCTCTAGCTGAAACTTGCGAAACTTCCTCCGAAACAGTAAACCGGTTGGTAACTAAACTCAACCGATTTAAAGCCGTCGAAAAGAAACCCCAAGGATTTAGAGTAACCAAACCTCAAAAAATCCTCCAATACTGGGCTGCCGTCCGAAACTTCCACGACGACATCGTATGGTCCACAAAATCAGCATACTCCATGAAAGAAATTGAGAGAGCACTACCAAAAAAAGCAATCTTAACCGCATATTCAGGATACCGAAAAAAATACGATGAAAAACCTTTCCCTTACAAAAAAGTATACGCCTACGCCGACCCTGAAAAAGTGAAAAAAAGATTCTCCGAATCCAAAACATCAGGAGGCAATCTCATAATATTAAAAAAAGACAACCACCTAGAAAAAGTATCCAAATACCAAACACCACCACTACCACAAATCTACGTAGATCTATGGCATATCGGAACGAACACAGCAGACCGATACCAAGAAAAAATAGAAGAAGAACTCACACCAAAACCAGTAGAAATGCTCAGAGACCTCACAGACAAAACCTAAACCCCCACAAAAAATTTCCAAGGGGTACTAAAACGCCCGTGCAAAAATAACAAGGGGTCTAAAAAACACTATTCTAAACTTTTAACAATTTATCATCATTTACCTATAAAAAATTCAAAATTTTTTGTTACACCCATAACAAAAAATAAGATAAAAAATGAGCGGGCCCGGTGGGATTTGAACCCACAACTGTCCGGTTTCCCCTGGCTTTAAGAGCTTCGTCCGGGCCGGTATTTTTCCGGTGCCGTCGGACGCTCTGCCAGATTGAGCCACGGGCCCTTTTTGTTGTGTTTTTATTGCTTTTTTGGGCCTTAAATTATTATTTTTTGAGTGTTATTGTTGTTTGGTGTGATTTGTGTTAGTGTTTGTTGGTTTGGGTTTGAGTGGTGGGGGTTTGTCTTTGGAGGGTTTGGAGGTTGCTAGTCGTGCTGATGTTGTTTATGGTGAGTTTTATACGAGTTTGGTTCCTGGGTTTGATGTTGATTGGTTGGAGGGTGAGATTGGGAATTCGGTTAATGTTTTGGATAGGGGAGGTGTGGAGGAAGATCCTGATCGGATTATTGAGGATGCTAGGGATAAGTTGGTGGTTTTTCTGGTTCCGGGGGATCCGATGATTGCTACTACTCATGTTGATTTGCGTTTGAGGGCTATGGATGAGGGGATTGAGACTAGGATTGTTCATGGGGCTTCTATAGAGACTGCTGCGGTTGGTGAGGCTGGTTTGCAGAGTTATAAGTTTGGAAAATCTGCAACATTACCATTTTCTGAAAAACATTCGGAAGCTCCATATGAGGTTTTGGAGAAAAATCAAGAACTGGGACTTCACACTTTGTTCTTGTTAGATATTGAAGCTGAAAAAGAGAGATACCTAACCGCAAACAATGCTATCGATTACTTGCTAAAATTGGAGGACGAGCTGAACAGAAACGTATTCACCGAAGACAACCTTGCAATCGTTGTAGCTCGAGCAGACTCCCAAGACTGTGAAGTGGAAGCTGATATTGCTAAAAATTTGACAGAGAAAGATTTTGGTTCCCCACCCCATGTTTTGATTGTCCCAGGAGAGTTACACTTTATGGAGGGTGAAGCTTTGCAAAAATTAGCGAACGCTCCTCAAAAAGTGGTTGAGGAATATGTTGAAGAATGAATTGAAAGAAGAAATCGAAAAGTGGAGTGAAAAACTAGACAAAAAATTATCGAAAGTAAAAGCCACTGACGAAGAAGGCAAAGAATTAATAGAAAACGCTCTAGCTTATCGAAAAGACTCAAAACATTTTCACAAAGAGGGAAAATTAATCCAAAGCTATGAATCACTAATCTGGGCTTGGGCTTTCATCGAAATCGGTGAAAAATTAGAACATCTCAAATCTGACTAATTTTCAGTTTCCCGCTCAAAATTTCTAATCTTTTCCACGGCACTCGTTACTGCCGAGTCCAGAAGTTTCTCTCCCAATTCTTCATCGATCTTCACTCCTTCATTTAATATTTCTTGAGCGTGTTCTTCAGCCCATTCATATTTTTCACGGATGTGGTCAAATCCTGCAAATCCTACTTCCGGGTATTTTTCCACGTTAGACTGTTCGTCAACTTTTGTTTCATCCACCATTCCAAGCACTGCCCCAACACTAACCTCACCTGTCCCGGCGTGTGGACCTTCTATTTGACAGATGGTGGAGTCCATTTTTAGTTTTATTTTAGTTTTTTTCTGCAATCTTTTGATATGATCCTCCAGCTTCTGGTTTCCCCCGTGAGCATTAACGAGTAGTAAAGCTTCGAAGCCGAGATCTTTAGATTTTTGAATTATTTGTTCCAACTCTTCCAATACTTCCTGGAGGGGTTGATGGTTTCCGGTGTCTATATCCAAAAATTCGTGAGAAGAATTTAAAGTTCCTAAAAATTCAGCACTTGTTTTTTCGGCAGTTTTTCTACCTATATGATAAGCTATTCTAGCATCAGTGTCCGGCGGCAATGCCGGACCATGATCTTCCTCATGAGATCCGATAGCAATTATTCCAACTTGCATATTCTATTCCTGCTCAACTCTCTGACAGGTCTTAACGGCCGCCTCTACTGCTCGCCTTGCGTATTCATCGATTCTTTCCTCGGCCTCCATTCGGGTTTCGCCCGGGCCGGATACTCCGAGGCTTATGGGTTTTTCGTATTCTAATGATAGGTCCATAATTTTTCGTGAGGCTTGATTCATCACTGTTTCGTGATGACCTGTGTCCCCTTCGATCACTGCTCCTAACGCTACTACTGCGTCTATTTCGTCTTTTTCGGCTAGGGTTTTTGCAGCGTATGGCAGTTCAAAACTTCCAGGAACTATTTTTTCATCAATCACTTCTGCATCTAGAAATTCGGCGTGACGTTTAGCGAATTCGACCATCTCACCAACGATATCCCAATGAAATTCAGCAGCACAAATACCTAACTTTACCAAACTATCACCTCCTTAAAGGCCCGGCGTCCGGGTATCCTTCTCTCTGCCCGGTTCCGGCCATTTCTTTGAGTTTTTCAGGTTCGAAGAGTAATCTGTAAACGTTTTGAGCATGTTCTTTAGCACGGTTTTCAGCCAGCTCGGCTAGTTCTTTTTCATCTTCAGCTTCATCTTCATGAACAAAAACTTCCACCACATGTTTATCCGTCATTAACTGTACCTGGATCAGGCCGGTGGATGCTTGGTGTGCGCATTGTTTGTCTATTTCTTCCGGTCCAGGCATGCCGAAAGCCATGACAATATCACAATCGTGATTGGTGAGGAGTTTTTTTGCAGTTACAGGTAAATCTTTTATGCCTGGAACGGTCTTGTGCTTAAACCCTACACTGCAAAGTTCCTTCAGCTTCTTTTTCGCTACGCTAGCCATGTCGAATCTGGCGAATGTGGTATCTACTAGTCCGATACGAGCCATTGACAACCATCTCGAGATTTGTTTTTCCACTCTATATATTCTCTCGTAATCTCATCCCCTTCTAAATGAACCAAATTCTTTCTCTCCGCATATCTTTTAGTCTTCTTCCCGCTCTTCGCCTCATTTGTCTCCGCATCCATCATCTCACAAACCACAGCAGCAGGTTTCACACCAGCCATCTCCATCAAAGCTATCGAATACTCAGTATGACCCTGTCTATCCTCCAACAAATTATCAGCAGCCCTAAGCATCGGCACATGACCCGGAGTCCTGAAATTCTTCCCAAACTCATCAGCTGAAGCACCGTTAAACGCTTTAGCACTTAACTCTCCTAACTCTCTAATCGTAAGAGCCCGATCTCTATCAGTTATACCCGTAAAAGTCTCCCTATGATTTACAGTAATAGAAAAAGAAGACCTTTCACCATACGGAATATCATCAGCCTCAGCCGAGTTTAATATTTCGAAATCCGAAGATGCCTCCCTATAAATATCTGACATAAAGGGAAGTTTTAGATTATTAGCTGCTTTCGGATGAATTGCAACGCAAATCAGACCTCCGCCATCTTGACGCATCTGAGCTACATCTTCAGGTTGTGTTTTTTCCGCAGCTATGACCATATCGGTTTCATCTTCTCTGTCGGAAGCGTCATGTATTAAAACGAAGTTACCTTTCCTAATCTCCTCTATTGCTTTTTCCACCGTCATATCTCCACCTCAACTTCTAATTCATCCCCGTCCTCAAGGTCGAATTTTTCTCTTAGTTTTTCGGGTGAAATAATTTCTAAAATATCATCTTCATGATGAGTTCGGAAAGGCAAAATGATTGCAGATTCTACACCTCTTATTTTAGAGGGGAAACATTTCGCCGCTCCAAAGCTTCTTTCTTCGGTTGAAAAACCTTCTATTTTTATTCCAGTCTCTATTTCTAATCTTTCTTTCAATCTTAAAGATCCTGATTTTAACTTCAAATCTAAAGTTCCTGGATACGGTTCGAATCCTAACTTTTCTTTGAACTGTTTTTGGTACCCCTCCTTTCCCATATAATAACTTCCTTCACCCAAACCTGAAACGACTTGTCCGACCAGCTCAATTTGATTAGGAACTTCGCCAAAGAGTCCCCTCAAATCAAGCCAAATCGATCTTAGGAATCTTAGACCCTCGGATGTTAAAATGAGTTCCTCACCCTTCGAACTCGTTTTTCTTTTAACAAGTCCTTGATCGGAGAGCTCTTCCAACCATCGAATGACCGCTTTTTGATTTTCTCCTATTTTTTTCGCCAATTCTTGAGGGGAGATTTCCAAAGCCCCCATATTGGGACCAATCCGAGCTAGTTCCAGAAGGAGAAGTATCTTTCCATACTTTGTTTCTTTTGAAGAGCTAGGAATAGATTCGGGTTTAAGTTCAAGTTCAGTGATTTCCTTTGTTTTCACAGGCAGTTCTTCATCCTTCAATAGACAAATTACCAAGTCAATCTCCTCCTCGTCGTGTCCATGTTTTAGAAAATTACTTGAGAGAGTTTCTAATTCTACTCCTATCTCCTCCCCCTCTTTTGTCATGATAAAGTTTGGAGATCCTCTATCTTTTGATTCTTTTATCTCATCAAAGCCTAGAATTTGGAAGTTTTTTTCGAACCATTCTCTAAATCTTCGAATTTTTTGGAATTTTTCTCTAGTACCGATTAATTTCTTTATCAGCTCGTCATATGTTTCTCCTTTCACGCTGATGTTTCTGAGTTTTTGTCTCGTATCTTTTTTCACAGGTATTTGGGTTGTTTCTTCGGTCATGGTTGTCGTTATGGTTTATTAAGCTGTTTAATAAGTCTTAAGCTTCTTAAGACTCATTCTTTTTTTAGGATTAAAAAATTAAACAAACGAACCTAATAAGATAAAAAGAGGAACACCATGAAAAAACCCGCAAAATTCTGGGAAAAAAAAGCAGAAAACAAAGTGAAATGTACACTATGTCCTCGAGAATGCCTTATCTCACCCAGCAATACTGGATTCTGTAGCGCGAGGAAAAATATAGATGGAGAACTTTATTCCATTGCTTACGCCGAAGCGACTTCGGCAAACCCCGACCCAATTGAAAAAAAACCTCTATATCATTTCTATCCAGGAACAAGAGTATTTTCAATGAGTACTGCAGGTTGTAACTTCAGTTGTAAACACTGTCAAAACTGGACACTCTCCCAATCAAGCGTAGATGAAGTAGGCACAGAACGCATTAAACCAGAAGAAGCAGTAGAAAGAACAAAAAAGACCAACTGCCAAGGAATCGCCTACACTTATGGTGAACCAGTAATATGGTTCGAATACGCCCTAGACACAGCCAAACTCGCTAATAAGCAAGGACTGTACAATGTGTTCGTAACGAATGGATTTATGCACAACAAAGGTTGGGAAGAACTCAAACCTTACCTAGATGGAATGAATGTCGACGTAAAAGCATTCAACGAAGAATTTTATCAAGACATTTGCGGAGGAGCAAACCTAGAACCCGTAAGAGAAACTTGCGAATGGGCCGTTGAAAATGATGTTCATTTGGAGATTACGACTTTGATTATACCAGGGGAGAATGACGATCCTGAAGAGCTTCGAGATTTGTGTCGTTGGATTGTGGAGGATTTGGGTCCGGAAGTTCCGATCCATTTCAGCCGGTTTAGACCTATGCATGAGATGATGAATAAGCCTTCTACTCCTATTAGTACTCTTGAGAGTGCTTGGGATATTGCTAGTGATGAGGGTTTGGAGCATATTTATGTCGGGAATGTTCCTGGGCATGATGCGGATAATACGTATTGTCCGGAATGTGATGAATTGGTGATTGAGCGGCATGGGTTTTCTATTTCGGATTATAAGCTAGGGGAGAATCATTCTTGTCCGAAATGTGGTTATGAAGTTAATATATTGGGAGAGTACAAACCGTCTTCCAGTTCTAGCTTTCAGCTCTGATTTTCCTGAAGAGTTTTATACGAATTTAATCCAAAGGCGGTAATGTTTAATTCGAGAAGGGATCGAGATTGCAATGTTCGAATTGTGAAGAGGATGCTGTAGTTAGAGTTAATTGGAAGGATAAGAATTATTGCGCTAATCATTTCAAAAGGTATTTTCTTGCTCAAGTTGGGAAAGTATTAAACAAGTATGAAATTAGTGGGAAGGTTACTGTTGCTTTGTCGGGGGGTAAGGATTCTTCTACTTGTGTGGAGGCTTTAACTCATTTTGATAGGATAGATGTGGAACCATTTCATATAGATCTAGGGATAGGAGAATATTCTGAAAAGTCCTTAGAGATTTCGAAAAAAATTTGCGAAAATTATGGAATAAATCTTCATGTTATAGATTTGGAAGAAGAATATGGGAAACCGATACCTGAGATAAACAAAGAGGCAAGCGGGAAGGCTTGTGGGATATGTGGTATGGTGAAAAGATATCTGATGAATAAGTTCGCCCATGAGAATAATTTTAATTATGTGGCTACAGGCCATAATTTGAGCGATGAGGTCTCGTCCACTTTCAATAATCTTGCTAATGTTTATTTGACACCCTTCAGAGGTTTGGAACCCGTCTTGGAGGAAAAAGAAGAGTATAATATGGTAGCGAGAGCTAAACCCCTTTTCTGGTTAAAGGATAAAGAATGCCTAATTTATGCAGAAACTAACAACATCCCTTATTATCACGAAGAATGCCCCTTATCCAAAGATTCTCCAACAAATGAATTGAAAGAATGGTTACACGACCTTGACTCGGGAAAGCCAAAAATTTTGAGAAATTTTGCAAAATCGTTCATTAGAATAGAAGAAAGAATGGAAAAAGACGATGGAGAACTCAAAACTTGTAACAATTGTGGATATCCCACAGCTACAAAAATTTGTAAATTTTGTAGAGTTATAGAAAATCAATCCTAAAACAAATTTAGAGATCTTTTCCGAAATCTTGGCCTACTCAGACCTCATAAACCTTTTCCAAATCAGATAATTTCGGAACTAAATATCGCAAGACCGCCGGAGCCATCAAAGTAGTAGTAAACGCCGTCAGTACAAGCAATGAAAGATGAATTTCATTCAAAACTCCAACTTCCAAACCTATAGCTGCTAAAATCAATTCCACAGTCCCCCGGCCATTCATCCCAATACCCACAGTTAGAGACTCTTTCCAAGAGTGTTCACCCGAAAGATAAGCTCCTCCACCAGCCCCTATCACTTTACCGAAAATTGCCGCAACTATCAAAGCTATTAGAAATAAGGGAGCGATTCTAACTGCTGCAAAATCGACCTTATAAGCTACACTGATAATAAAAATCGGGCCTAAAAAACCGTGACTGAAAGTTCGAAAGCGGCTGTCTAAATTCCCTAGTCCTCCATAAAGACTACCAAACTCTAATTCTCGAGGCATTATTTCCTCCCTCACAAACAAACCCGCTAAATAAGCTCCTATTATGAAGTGAAGACCGACAAACGTGCCAATTCCAGCGATAAGGAGGCCTATTATTAGAGCGAAAACGAATCCTCTTTCTCCGGATTTTCCGAAAGAAGGTCCTATAACAGGATAGATGTAATATCCTAGGAAAAGCACAATTGTGAAAAATACCCCTACTAGTAAAACTGTAGTCAGAACTCCCTGTATTGTTATAAAGCCTTGTTCAATCGCCTTTAGAGCTAAAGAAAGCACAACGAAAGAGAGAATGTTATCCACCATCCCGCCCCCCATCATTGAATGTCCCAATTTTGTTCTCAATAGATCCAAGTCTTCAAGTATTCTAGATTTTGTTGCTAATGATGTGCCCGATATCGCTAGTCCTATCAAAAGGGAAGCCCAAAAGTCGTGAGTGAAATACCAAGTTGCTAACGTTCCTAAAAATAAAGGTGTTAATGTACCGAAAACTCCAATTCCTAAAAATGATTTTACTTTCTTTCCTAATTCCTTCGGGTCAGTGGACAATCCTGCATAAAACATGATGAAGAACATTCCCAATTCTGCAAGCAAGTCCAAAGAGTCCTCCCAGATGAACAAAGCCCCTGAGCCTGGATCCCCTAGCAATCCTAAAATTGGAGGTCCTATAATCATTCCTACTAAGAGTTCACCAAGAATGAAGGGAAGATTTAGTTTATCGAATATTAGTCTAGATATCCAAACCGCGGATATGATAAATAAAATTGTGAAAATTACTTCCATCCTACCTACCTTTTTTAGGTTATTCCTTCCTTACAGATTTTTTCTAATAGTATTTTTGTACGATTTACGGATTCGTTATTTTAATTAACTTCAGTCCTTATTGAAACCAGAAAATTAATTAACAGGTGTTAAAATATTACTCAATCCCTATGTTATTGGTCAGCGCCTGTTTGTTAGGTTTTAATTGCCGGTACGATGGTGGTAATAATAAGAATGAGAAAGTTCTTCAACTTTTGAAAGAAAAAGACGAACCAATAATCCCAGTATGTCCCGAACAGTTAGGCGGGTTACCGACACCTAGAAACCCATCGATAGTTCCAGAAGGCGGCGAAAAAACTCTAGACGGAGAGGGGGAAGTGGTAATGAGAGGGTTCGGAAACGTGACAAGCAAATTTTTGAAAGGTGCCAAAGAAACCCTCAAACTTGCAAAAATTTACGAAATCAAAAAAGCAATTCTGAAAAGCGGAAGCCCGTCCTGCGGCCCGGAAAAAATCTCAAAAAATTTTAAAGAAAAAAGCGAAGGAACCGGCGTAACCGCCGCTTTACTTCAAAGAAACGATATCGAAGTAATATCCGAAAAAGACCTATAAGAATCTAGCTTGACTCTTCCTTCACTATTTTAATGCTTTCTTTGAGATATTCCATGCCCTTATTAGCTAATTCTTCAGCTCTCTCATCAGTTTTAGCTTCAGAAAAACATCTGAAAATTGGCTCCGTTCCGGAAGGCCTCAAAATATACCATCCGTCTTCTACTTCTATTCTCAAACCGTCAGTTGTATCTGGATTTTTATCTTCTAATTTTTTTGATAGATCGTCAAGTACTTTTTGTTTTAGATAATTTGGACAGTCGGTTTTTTTCTTACGTTGTTTATATTCCGGAAGAGTATCACTTAATTCTGAAATCGTTTTTCCAGTTCTGGCTGCGTAGTCTATAATTTGTACTGCAGCCATCATACCATCTCTACACATCGCCCAATCAGGGAAGATGACTCCTCCGTTTTCTTCACCTGCTAAATCCCCCCCGTTTTTCCTGTATTCTCTAACCAGTTCTGGTTCGCCTACCTTAGTTCTAATGACTTCCCCCCCCAGTTTTTCCGCCGCATCATCCATCACTGTACTAGTTGCAACCGTCGTTATGATTCGAGGATTTTTCCTATCTTTTAGATAATTTATTCCAGCCAAAGCGAATACCCTGTCACCACTAACCACCTCCCCATTTTCATCGACGATTATCGTTCGATCTGCATCACCATCATGAGCTATTCCCAAATCAGCATCCATAGAAGTTACGGCCTTTTTCAAGTCGCCAATATTTTCAGGAGTTGGTTCCGGCATTCGACCGGGAAAATGACCGTCGGGTTGTGAGTTGAGGGTGATGACTTTGCATCCTAGTTCTCTGAGGATATGAGGAGCTATAACACTTCCTGCCCCGTTTGCGCAGTCTACTATGACTTTTAATTCTTTGTCAAATTTTGGTACTTTTTCCAGGAGGGCTCTTTTGTATTTTGATAAGGCATCAACTGTCATTGTTTCTCCGAGTTCGTCCCAGTCTGCTAGTTTCCCTCCTTGTTCATAGAGGTTTTCTAATTCATCTTCCCTTTCCCTGACGAAGCCTGCACCTTCTTCATCCCAAAACTTCAAACCGTTATACTCGGGCGGATTATGAGAAGCAGTTATCATAACTCCTGCATCACAGGAAAGATGATTTGCGCTGAAGGATAAGACTGGAGTTGGAACCATACCCACTCTTAAAACATCACAACCTCCAGAAATTAGCCCGCTAACCATTGCATGTTCAAGCATTTCGCTACTTGTTCTAGGATCATATCCGACCGCCACTTTACCTTCACCATCAAGATGAGTTGCTAGAGCTTGGCCAAGAGTCATTGCTAGTTCAGAATCGACTTTTTCATTTGCCAATCCGCGAATTCCGAAGGTCCCAAATAAGTTCGACATTTGTTCCTCACCTCTTCTGATTTCCACAATTTGAAAAAGAGTTCTAATAGTTAAAAAGTATCGATATTTTTTCAGGTCAGGTTTAGAAAATGAAGATGATTATTGATATGGTTAATAATGAGAGTAGTGTTGTTGTAGATATGGTTAGAGAAGCTAATTTTTCATCGCCGCCGAACTCTCTGGAATAAATGTAGGTGGAAACGGCCGTGGGCATCGCGAGCATTAATAATCCGGTTTTTAGAGACAAGCCTTGAACTCCAAGAATTGTATACACTCCTAACCCAATCAATGGCATTAAAATTAATTTCAACCCGATAACTCTAATTATGAGAGGAATTTCCCCTGTAGGTTTTTCAAGTTCGATCGAAGCTCCGGCGCCTAGTAAAGCTATTGGAAGAGCCAACCGTGATAAAAATGAAAGTACTCTTCTCGGAAACTGATGAACCGGGAGAGAAAAATAAGAAAAAATAACACCTAAAATTAACGCTATTAATACTGGGTTGAGAAAAACTCTTTTCAAACCTTGTCTGTAATCGGCTGTAACCTCGTTCAAGGTCGCTAAAATAATCATAGTTAAAACAATTTGAAAAGGGGAAGAAAGACCCATAATCATGCTCGCCTCACCACCAGCCTTCGCACCTAAAACCATAGAAACAACAGGCAACCCCATATATCCAAGATTACCATGATAAGATTGCACAATAGAAACACTCCGTCTGACATTCTCTTTCACATCTCTCAAAAACAAAAAAGCAACACCAGCAATGAAGAAAACTACCATCAAAAACCCAATTATCAAATTCAGAGAAAAAATCTCCCCCAAAGAAGGGGCAGACAAAACAGAATGAAAAACCAAAGCCGGTAA
>CAZSNS010000050.1:4183-14859 GCA_964608515.1 Hadarchaeota archaeon (SeqCode) | reverse complement strand
TCATTCTATTCCTTACGAGGTTACTGGGCAAAAGGGTAGTGTCCGAGTGAATTTGAAACCCGCGCCGCGAGGTTTGGGGATAGCTGCCTCGGAAATTCCTAGTACTGTTCTCGAACTTGCAGGTATAGAGGATGTGTGGACGAAAGCGAAAGGTCAGACTCGAACCACTATTAACTTTGCTTTGGCTACATTCAATGCGTTGAGGAAAACAACTGAAGTCGCTCTAACTGAATCCGAATCTAAAAAAGTAATAACGGGAAAAGCCGGTGGTGAAAGTGAGTAAACTAGCAGTGATCAGAGTTCGGGCAGATGAAGACGTGAATGAAGAAGTTATAGATACTTTAGAAATGTTGAATCTGAATAGGCCTAATCATTGTGTTATAGTGGATGATGAACCTTCTTTTAGAGGAATGTTGCAAAAAGCGAAAGAGACTGTTACTTGGGGTTTGATTAGTGGTGAAGTTTTGGAAAAATTGCTTTTGAAAAGAGGAGAGTTAGAGGGTGGTAAAGATGTTTCGGATGAACAAATTGATGAGCGAACCCCTTATAGTTCGGTTACGGAGTTGGCTGAGGCTGTTTGTGATGACGAGTTTGATTTGGAAGGTGTTGATGGTTTGAATGATGTTTTCAGGTTACATCCTCCTAAGAAAGGGTATGATTTTGTCAGCCGGTCATTTAAGCATGGTGGGGCTGTAGGAGATCGTGGCGAGAAGATTGATAATTTGATTTTACGCATGATTTAATGGTGTTAAGATGTCTAGGAAGAATAAGAAATCAAGGAGTAAACGAGGTTCCCGGACTCAAGGTCGTGGAAGTCATCGTAAAAACCGTCACTCTGGCAATAAGGGCGGTACAGGACAGGCAGGAAACCACAAACATGGATGGTTAAAATCCCAGCTAAACGACCCTCTACATTTTGGAAAACACGGATTCAAACGCCCACCCCAACTTCAAAAAGACGTTGAAACAATTAATGTCGGCGAACTTGACGAATATGCAGAAGAGTTGATAGAAGAGGGTATAGCTGAGAAGGACGAGGATGAAATTGTGATAGACACCTCACAATTAAACTTTGATAAAGTGTTAGGAAGCGGTAAAGTAACACATCCTTTAAGAGTGATAGCAGACGATTTCTCAAAATCAGCAGAGAGAAAACTAGAAGAGTCTGGAGGAGCAGCAATTCAGGGTGAGGGGTGATGTCTGGACAGCCCGTCCGGTCAAGACTTTACGCATTGGAGGGTTTAATCCAAAAACTTCCAGAAGTTCAAACCCCAAAAAGACACGTTTCATTTAAAGAAAAATTCATCTGGTCAGGCCTAGCACTAATAATTTATCTTATAATGTCTCAAATTCCACTTTATGTTCTGGGTGTTGGGGCGGCGGAACAACCTAATATTTTTAACCAGCTTCAATATGTCCTTGCTAGTCGTGCTGGCACTCTAATGCAGCTTGGAATAGGGCCGATTGTGACTTCTGGGATTATTATGCAACTTTTGGTCGGTGCGAACTTGATAAATCTGGATTTGCATAATTCGCGTGATAAAGCTTTGTTTACTGGGACTCAGAAGATATTGGCGATTGTTGTTGGTACGTTTCAAGCTTCTGCATTTGTCTTTTCGGGATTGTTTACAAAGGTGGCGCCTGGGATGGGGGCTTTTATTTTTTTAATTGCACAGCTTGTAATTGGTGTGGCTGTAGTACTTTATCTTGATGAATTAGTTTCTAAATATGGGTTTGGTAGTGGGATAAGTTTATTTATTGCTGGAGGAGTTTCCGCTACGGTTTTCTACCAAGCTTTAAACCCTCTACAAGTGCAGGGAGCGATTGGTGGAGCAATTCCAAACTTTATAGGGGCTTTGAGTAGGGGGACTCCAGGAGCTCTTCAAAGTGCTTTCTTCCGAGCTGGTGCTCCAAATATGATGGGGTTAATCGCCACTATTATAGTGTTCTTGGTGGTTATTTATGCGGTTAATATACGGATTGAAATTCCTCTTTCTTACTCTCAATATGGTGGTATGAGAGGTAGATATCCGATAAAATTCTTATACGCCTCAGTTATTCCCGTTATATTGTCAACTGTTGTGTTTACAAATTTCCAAATTTTAGGGAGATTAATTGGAGATCCAGTTCAAAGCTTCGTTAATACCTACTTACAATCCCCACAAGGAATTGGCCAAGTAGCGCAAGCTCCGCTCCAAGCTGCATTTTACATGGGCGCGTTAACTCTTCTCTGCATGGGTTTTGCATGGCTATGGGTGCAAATGACAAACATGGGTCCTAGTGATGTTGCTGACCAGTTGAAACGTTCGGGCATGTCAATCCCAGGATTCCGAAAGGATACAAGGATAATGGAAAAAATGCTAACACGTTACATAAAACCGGTGACTTTGTTAGGAGGGGCTTTTGTAGGTTTGCTAGCTGCTTCGGCAGACTTTTTGGGAGCTTTAAGTAGTGGAACTGGTATTTTGTTGGCGGTTAGTATTATTTATCGTCTTTACGAGGAAATCGCTCAAGAACAGTTGTCGGAAATGTTCCCAGCTGCAAGGAGATTATTGGGGGATGAATGAGGAAGAAAATTTTAGAATTTCCCCATACTGTTTAAGTATTGGATTAATTATTGAACAAAGAGAAGAGGAGAAAACAAATGATGAAAAAATATAGAAAAATCATAACCATCGCTACCCTAGCTTTCGTTTTAATAGGATTATCAGCGAGTTTTACAAGTGCGCAATCTGACTCTCAAGAAAAAAACGAGCAGTATAGAGAACTACTGAGCAGCGTTGATGGTGTTATTAGATCTATTAGGTTGAATAATGAGATTACTGAGAATAGGATTGACTCGGTTAAGGCTCAATATGAAAATGTTTTCGAAGAAAGCAGGGGATTTCCTACCGCTTCTGAGCTAAATAATATGAATAAAAAAGAAGCGGTTAAAGAGATGAGTGCCGTTCGAAAGAAGATCGTAAATAAGGCTGAAAATGAGGAAGGTCTTCAAGTTTCATTCATTTACAAATACTCTATTCTAATCATTCTGGGAGTTTCTTTCGGTTTAGCTATAACTGTTAATATGATTAGTAGGACTGTTGTTGATTGGGATGAGGTGAATAGGGTTCGGGATAAACAATCCGAACTACAGGATAAACTCAAAAAAGCCAAAGAGGAAAATGACTCCAAAAAAGCACACAAACTCCAGAAAAAACAACAAGAATTCATGCAAGAACATATGGGAACGATGTTTTCACCTATGAAAACTATGCTTATTATTATAGTTCCCTTCATCATAGTTTTCCAACTTTTAAGCAGCACTTATGGAGGATGGGTAGTGGCTTGGGTGCCTTTTAAAATGCCTTGGCCGGATATCGGATTTTTGTTTTTAGATAGATTTTTTAAGGGGTCATTTGTTTCCTTGGGCTTTTTCGGTTGGTATTTGTTGTCCTACTTTGGGTTTTCGCAAATTTGGAGAAAGATACTAGTGCCGGGGCAATGATTTTATTTATTAGATAAGTTTTGGAAATGGGAGTGGGAGTCTAACAGTTCAGTGAGGATGTTTTGAGGTGGTAAGAATTAAAGAATCTCAAAAGTTATTGATCGGAGTTTTGTTGGCGGTTGCTATAGTTGTTGGATTGAGTTATTTTGCTTGGTCTGAGAGGGAGATTGAGGACGAGCAAAATAGAGATTATAAGAAATTTTTGCAAAATATGGATAAGTCTATGAGTAGCGTGCGTCTTGGTTGGGATCCTTCGTCTTCACTAAAAAGTGCACAAAGTAATTATAACAATCTCTTACAGGATGAGGATTTTGACAATGGTTCAGACCTTTTCGTCCTAGATAATGAAATAAAAAATTCTTTCAGCAATTTAATCAGCATAAAAGAGAATGCGAGGACAAACCAGGTAAGATCTTTGAGAAAAGATGGAACGAGTATGGGTGAAAGTATTGGAGCTAGTTTGCCTTTCACTTACAAGTTTTCTTCTTTAATTATCGTGATTATATCGATCTCGTTGGCTTTTCTATCCACAGTAGGTTGTAAAGTGTTGATTGATTGGGAAAGATTGGAAGATGATAAAAAAACAGTTGAAGAATTGGAAGAAAAAATTAGAGAAGCTCAAAGAGGGAAAGGTAAGAGAAAACGGAAAATGGAAATGGAAAGTGGAGAAGCCAAAAAGGCAAAACAAAGAGTTTGGGCTTCTTCTATCAAACAAGCTGTATTTTATTTGGCTCCTTTCCTCTTGGGGTTGCCGTTTTTGGGGTTTGTTTATAGTGATTGGATAGTGGCATGGTTACCATTTAACTGGTTTACATCGGGAATGTTCCAATCAATCGGTGTTTCCTTAAATTACCTAGGTTGGTACGGGCTATTGTTTTTCGGCTTCGGGTTCATTTGGAGAGAACTTCTAATTTCTGGAGAGGAATGACGAAGCGGGGATAAAATGGTAACTGTGGCGATAAGTGGTCTCCATGGGACAGGGAAAACCACAGCGGCAAAAGCGCTAGCAAAGAGGTTGGATTTGCGTCATGTTTCTGCTGGGTCTGTTTTTAGAGAAATGGCGGAAGAGAAAGGTATGGACTTATCCGAATTTTCAAAATATGTGGAAGAGCATCCTGAAATCGATAAGGAAATAGATGAGAGAACAGCGAAAGAGGCGGAAAAGGATGATGTTTTGCTTGACGCTAGGTTGTCTGGGTGGATGGCGGATGAGGCGGATATTAAAATATTGCTAACTGCTCCTCTGGAAGTTCGGGTGGAGAGAATAGCTAATAGAGACGGGCGTCCATATGAGGAGGTTAAGGAAGAGACTGTTGCTAGGGAAAAGAGTGAAAAAAAGAGGTATAAAGAGCTTTATGATATTGATACTGATGATCATTCTATTTTTGATTTTGTTTTGAACACGGAGAAGTTTAATGAGGAAGAAATGATTCAATTACTAGAACTAGGTATTAAACTCGTAGTCGAATAAACATGACTAAGGTGTGTTAGATATGAATAAACTTCCTGCTGATGAACAAAGAGAAGTTTTGATTAAAGCAAGTGACTATACCGATGAGGAATACGGGTCTGAACCTTATGACCGTTCAATGGAGGATCACTTAGATTTAGGAATAATCAATTTAGATAAGGTTCAAGGTCCGACTTCTCATGAGGTTGTTAGTTGGGTTAAAAGAATATTGAGGGTGAAGAAGGCTGGACATGGTGGGACTCTTGACCCTAAGGTTAGTGGGATTTTACCGATTGCTCTTGGAAAGTCTACGAAGCTTACTCAAACTTTACTCCCGGCTGGCAAGGAATATGTTACAGTGATGCATCTCCATGATGATTATAGTTTGAAAGAAATTGAAGACGTTTTAGATAATTTCAGAGGAGTTATAACTCAAACCCCTCCAGTTAGAGCGTCGGTAAAGAGAAAACCAAGGGAAAGGGAAATCTATTACCTCAAAATTATCGAAATAGAAGAAAGAGATGTACTCTTTAAAGTAGGTTGCGAAGCCGGAACCTACATTAGAAAACTTTGCCACGACATAGGAGAAGCTCTCGGAAGCGGAGCCCACATGGCAGAATTAAGAAGAACCAGAACAGGTCTTTTTGAAGAGGATGAGACTTTGTCTACTTTGCACGAGTTGGCTGATGCTTATGCTTTTTGGAAGGAGGATGGAATTGAGGGGCCTCTTCGGGATGTGGTTTTGCCGGCGGAGAAGATGGTTGAACATTTGCCTAAATTAGTGGTTAGGGATAGTGCTGTTGATGCTCTTTGTAGAGGTGCTGGTTTGGCGGCGCCGGGTGTTTTGTCGGTGGAGACTGGGATAGAATCGGGTAGTTTGGTTGCTGAAATGTCTCTTAAGGGAGAGTTGATAGCTTTAGCTAATGCTGAAATGTCTTCTGAAGAAATTGTTGCTGCTGAACATGGGGTAGTGGCTGAGCCTGAGAGGGTTGTCATGGAACCGGGAACTTATCCTAAAGAGTGGGATGATTGAGAGATTTTTCAACTTTTTGTATTTAATAAACTACTATATTATGTTTACATTGTTGAGGGTGTGAAATTGAGATTAATAGCTTTGGTACTTACTATCGGCGCGACTTTTTGTTGGGGAACATCTCAGGTGATTGGGAAAGTAGCTTTACGTGAAATCAACACCCTCGTATTTAATAATATTAGATTTTCAGTCGCTACGGTTCCGATTTTATTAGCAACGTTGCTTTTCGGCACAGTCAAAGATATTGGGATTAATCTTCCAACTTTGGCAGCTATAGCTTCTGGATTATTCGGATGGTTTATCGCAACCAGTATTTTCTTTTTTGTTTTGAAGAGAGATTCTGCTCATCGAATTATCCCTTCAGGAAATTCATACCCTTTTTGGGCGATTTTTTTAGGGGCTTTATTACTGGGTGAAACGATAACTTGGATAATTCCAATATCGGCAGCTTTAGTCTTTTTAGGAACTTTTCTTCTCGGACGTAGTAGGAAGGAGGGAGAAGAAGGGAAGACTTGGCAGTATGGAGTTCCTCTAGCTTCTATAGTCGCTTTCTTATGGGGTTTAAATGCGATATTGATCAAATTTGCTCTGAATGGTGGATTAACAAGACTGGCAGTTTTGCTGTTAAGAATTATAACTGCCTCAGGACTATTTTGGATTACTTTCCTAATCCGGCAGAAAGATTTCGACTTCCCAAAAAAGAATATAGGTTTAAGCGCTCTCTCAGGACTAATAGCTTTTCCAGTAGGAAGTTTACTATACGTTATAGCTCTATCAATGGAAGAAGCAAGCACACTAGCACCAGTCACAGGGGGAACAATACTTTTCGGATTCCTACTCAGCGTAATATTCCTAGATGAAACACCAACCAAAAAAGCAATAATCGGCATGGCCTCAATATTTAGCGGGATAATCCTAATGGCAGTCTAAAAACCAAAATAAGGAAAACGACATTTAAGAACAAAAACCAAACAAATAACTTGAGCCGGGGTGGCAGAATCTGGCAATGCGCCAGCTTGGAGAGCTGGTGGCCGTTTATGGCCTTCTGGGTTCAAATCCCAGCCCCGGCGTCTTATTTAGGTGAGGGGTAAGACTAATTTTTCAAAGGTTATATTTTAGTGTGAAAGTATGAGTGGGATTTTAGAATATTTGGTTTTGTTTTTTGCGGGTTGGGGTGCTGGCACTGTTACGGGTTTGATTGGAGCTAGTGCTATTGTGGTGGTCGCTCCTGTATTGGT
Source organism: Hadarchaeota archaeon (SeqCode) (assembly GCA_964608515.1). Taxonomy (GTDB): domain Archaea; phylum Hadarchaeota; class Hadarchaeia; order Hadarchaeales; family JAGGTB01; genus CAYLJV01. Next base: position 7,651 of record CAZSNS010000050.1, on the reverse strand, counting down.
TACTTTTCTGGGTTTTGGTGCTTATGAGGCGATTGGTGTTAGTCTTACAACTGATGTTTTTGCCTCTTTGACTGCTGCGTCTACCTATTCCCGCCATGGAAATATTGATATTAGGTCGGGGATACAAATCGCTATCTTGGCTGTTGTAGGGGCTCTTGTCGGTAGTTGGGTGTCATCGTTTGTCCCATCCGGGAGATTGGGTGGTTTGACGGGTGTGGCAATAATGTTTACCGGGATTAGTTTTCTCAGGAAACCAATTACTCTGAGAGCTGAGGAGGTTCAAGAAGTTATAGATTTTTCTTTCTTCAAAAAGAGAAAAATAATATCTTCCGCTTTTTTCGGATTCTTAATAGGTTTAGTTTGCGGAATATTTGGAGCTGGAGGAGGGGTAATGATTCTCATAATTCTAGTTTTTATTTTGGATTATCAAATTCACACAGCTATCGGAACTTCAGTTTTGATAATGATGTTCACGGCCTTTTCAGGAGCAGCAGGACATTTATATTACGGACCATTTCCCATTTATGCGGCTTTTATTGGAGTTTTGGGCGGCGTGATTGGTGCGTGGTCTGCTTCTAAGTTTGCTAATTTGAGTTCCGAAGAGAGATTGGCTAGGATTGTCGGAGTTGTGTTTTTGGCTCTAGGAATAATTATGACAGTTAAGGAATTGCTTTTATGAATCTTCCTCTTTCGGATTGAACGGTTCAGGCACGATTTCTTCTTTAGGTATTTGCCTTCTTCGTATGTAGTAAAATATTCCACCGGCTACGAGAGAAACTATAAAGATTGCCAGCCCGATTAGTTCCCCTCTGGACAATGCTATCAAGAAGGAGATCATTAAAATAGTGGATATGAGTGATCCCCATTTGACGAGTTTTGGACTGAAACGAGTTTCTCTGCCTTCAAAAACTTCTGGGAACTTATCTGGTAGTCTAATTCCTGCAATGGTGACGAGTATGTAGGTTCCCATAGTTGGGAAGAGATAAGCCGAAACTAGCAAGTCTAATGGTAATAATTGGAAATACACAACAATAGCGGAAATAATATACATCAAAACCATCGGAAGCATAGGAATTCCCCAACGATTTTCTTTACCAAAAATCTCAGGGTATAATTTATCATCAACCAAACCCTCCACATACCCCTTCGGCCATATCACGAAGTATGCGACTGCGCTGGAGAATGTAGCTATTAGAGCTCCTCCGACGGATACGAAGGTTAGTACATGTCCGCCGAGTATTCTTTCGGCGACGAATCGGAGTGTTTTTCCGCTTAACATTGTGTAGGGGGTGCTTCCTGCTACTACGAAGGTGACTGCGATGTCTAGTATTGTTACGAGTCCAATACCTACGAGGAGTGCTTTTGGTAGGTTTATCATGGCTTCTCTGATTTCTCCTCCGATATCGATAATTTGGAGACCGCCTCCGGCGAGCATGAAACTCATGGCTGTTGCGAGGAAGAATCCTTGCGCTCCTTTCGGGAAGATTGGTGTTAGATTGGAGAGGTCTACATGGGTGGTTCCGAAACCGACCAGAGTGACGAGTGTTATTAACAGGATAGCGACAAGTATCAGTTCCATTTTACCAGCTATTTTCAGACCAAACCAGACCAGCCCGAAGGCTAAGGTAAGCATCAGCACTGACAAAATGTTTGCTGGGATGGCAGGGAATAACAAGTTTAGGAATTGTCCTCCGGAATAAACCATCAATGGAAGCCCGCCTAGTGCGAAAATCCAAAAGCTAGAGAACATCATTGAGAATGAAATCAATTGAGTAAATTCAGTTTTTGTTTTAGATAAAAATCTCGAAGGATAATAATAATGTCCTGGTGTTACGGGCTTCAGTCTGATGAAAGTGAAATATGCGGGAAACGCTAAGAAAATAGGAAGGACAGTAACTGCCATTCCGATAATAGCGGATGGACCCCCTTTGAAGGTAGCGACGGTTGGAGTGGCCCAGATTGCCCCTCCTATGTTTTTTCCCACTGAAAGTGCGAGTGCCGCGAGGAATCCGATAGCTGTTGCCTTTTTTTTCATGATTTGCTGACGTGTGGTTTTTCTTATAGATTAAAAACTTTTTGGTAAATTCTGGGATTTATCTCTTTCAAATTAAAAAATAAGAATTTTTCAAGTCCTTTTTGCTGTTTTATGGGAAGACTTCCCAGCAAATGTCGGGTAAATTCTCGCCTTGATGGGTCTTTGTTATGAATCTTATCAGATGGTTGAGGGATAGCATAGATAACAACTCTAAATCATAATCTATAATCCATTTCATGTTTTCACCTGAAAATAGAATGTTGAACTTGTCTTCAAACTTCATACTAATTTTTAGATCTTGAAATATTTCTTTTTCTAAAACAGGTTGCGAATTCACATTTTCATACCTCCCTCCCAAATAGTCAGCCGCTTTTTGCAATTCATTCTCATCTTTTGTTTCTAGATATTTTATCGGTTCATTTTTAGACCCGAAGTCCTCACCTGTAATTTTCCATTCTAAATCCTTGCCCGTTCTTTTTTCTTCCTCTTGCAGAAAATTTGAACAATACCTCAGAGTTACTTCTATTAATCCGAAATAATCATCTCCATTAACCTCTTCAGCGTTTTCTCCTGAAAAACAAAATTTGAAAGAATCTTTTCCACCGTAATTACTGAATTCTTCACCATGAAAATAATAAACAAAATGAACTTTTACTCCCGGGAAAAATTCTACCGAAAGGGTCCAATCTTCCTTGAGATCCAAATCATTAATTTCTCCACCTACTAAATCGGCCAGTTTCTCTAGATTGCTCCCGTCTAAGTTTCGGAAGTTTTGAACCCATTTACGGCTTAAGTCTTTCAACTGTTTTTCTCGAGGTGAGGAAATTCCCGGACTTTCTTCGATTTCGCTAATTGTGAGTAAATCCATCAACTTATCTAGAAAATCCAAACAGATAAAAAATTTATCGAACTTTCGGGATTGAGATAGGTTTAGACGTTTTGAAAGGGTAAAAACTTATATTCTTTAGAAATAAGGAAAGTTTGCAATGATTGTATCAGATAGGATTGTAGAATTTTTTGAGTCGAGCGATGTTTCTCACCTTTTCGGATTTCCATCCGAACAGTTGGAATCTTATTATGCTAGCATGAGCGGTTCGAAATTAAGACATGTATTATGCCGAAGTGAAGCCGCGGCCGCTATTATGGCTGATGGTTATGCTAGAACCAGTTTCAAGGTAGGTATTTGTGATGGTGTTGGAGGTTGTGGTGCGACAAATCTATCAATTGGTATGATTGAGGCGGAAGGAGCTTCCAGCCCGCTTGTAGTGATGACTGGTGATAATGCTAGAGATGTTAGAGGGAAGGAAATCATTCAAGGTGCTAATAACTTGAACATTCTAGAAGAATTCACAAAGAATAGTTACGATCCGGAAAATGGAGAAAGAGTTGTACAATCATTAAAACAAGCGATAAAGGAATCTATAACTGGCGTT
>CAZSNS010000050.1:0-4173 GCA_964608515.1 Hadarchaeota archaeon (SeqCode) | reverse complement strand
GACCGGTTCACGTAAATATTTGTACAGACATTTTAGAAAATCAGATTGATTCTGATATTAAAGGAGCTTCTAATTTAGAATATCCGGCATTTCGCCCTGAGCCAGATAAAGAAACTGTTAAATCAGCAGTGAAAATTCTCAAGGAAGCAGAAAATCCTGTAATTCTTTCGGGAGAAGGTTCACTTCGTTCACAAGCTTGGGATGAAGTTGTAGAACTTGCGGAAAAAACGCACACTCCAGTGATAACTTCGATGAATGGAAAAGGGATAATTCCAGAAACAAATTCCCATGCAGCAGGAGTCGTAGGTAAGTGGGGTTGTTGTGAGACGGCGAACGAAGTGGTAGAAGAGGCCGACGCTGTATTGGCGATAGGTACTAAGCTAGGGGAGCTTACCACTACTGGTTGGTCCAATATTCCTGAAGATGCTAAGATTATTCATGTGAATTTAGACTCCGAATGGTTAGGAAAGAATTACGATGTAGACTTACCCATAATGGCTGACATTAAAGCTACGTTAAGTAGGATTTTAGATAATATCGATCCGGATGATTTTTCTCATAGGGAAGATCGTATATCACAAGTCTCGCAAAATAAGGAAGAATGGTGGGAATCGAATAAGGATGATTTTGAAAGTGATGAGGTACCGATAAATCCTGCAAGAGTCATTTCTGATTTGTACAATGTTTTCCCCGAGGATTCAATCTTAGTTGCCAGTACCAGTAATTCCGGCTGGTTCACTTCCGCATATTATCGAGTTCGGGAACCTGGTGTTAAGTATATTCAGGCGAGAGGGAGTGACGGGATAAATTATGCTTTCCCACAAGCTTTAGGGGCGAAGATAGCTAATCCTGACAAGCCTGTAGCAGTGGTTTCAGGTGATGGAGGTTTCGGTTATCATATCTCAGAGCTAGAGACTGCTGTTCGAGAAGATTTACCAGTAACGGTAGTGTTGCTTAATAATCAGGGTTTAATGTCTTCTAAACTTAGCCAATTTGCAAATTGGGAAACGACTTTTTCCACCGATTTCGATCCGAATGTGGATTATGCACAAGTGGCTAAAGGGTATGGGTGTGAAGCTGATTTGATAGAAGATCCACAAAATATTGAAAGCGCTCTAAAAAATAGTTTGTCTTCAGATGTACCGACACTGTTGGACATAAGAGTGAATCCTGACGCTATTCCACCATTAATAATGTGAAAAAGAAAAGCATTGTAAATTTTCTTAATTTTTATTTTTTCTTGTCGGTTCCGATTCTTCCTAAAACTTTGAATTGGTCTATTATTGAACTATTTATTTTTCTCTCTAAATATTCCAGGTCTTTCCCTTCATAATCATATATTCCTTTACCAGATTTCAGACCTGTTTCCCCTGATTTCACTTTTTCTTTTAAAATTTCAGGTGGTTTATATTCTTCATCACCGGTCTGTTCGTACATGGATTTCATATTTTTTAGAAGATTATCCAAACCCGCAAAGTCGGCAAATTCGAAAGGGCCGACTGTGGCTAATCGAGATCCGAAACCTTCTTTTACCACTGTGTCGACATCCTCCATACTCATCACTTCTTTTTCCACGATTTCATAAGCTGCCATCATTAGAGCGGATTGGAGCGTATTATTTACAAGACCATGTTCGAATTTATTGAAAACGACTGGTTTTTTTCCTAATTTTTCTAATAATCCCTCAGTAGTTCCAATAACTTCTTCCGAAGTTTCAGGCCCGGGAACTATTTCTACTAAACGCATTATCTGGGGAGGATTCACCCAATGAGTGATGATACACCTCTCTTGATTTTCAAGCGAAGAACTTATATCATCAATCGTAATCGATCCAGAACAATTAGAAGCCAAAATAGTATTTTCCGAACAAAACTTCTCAAGCTTCTCGAAAACTTCCCTCTTAGTTCCCAAATCCTCAGGAACCGCCTCAGTTACAAAATCTGCTTCACTCACACCCCTCTCCAAACTTCCAGTACTTCTAATCCTATCCATAATCGTTTCAATATCTTCATCCAAAATCTCTTTATCAGAAAAAAGCTCCAAATTTTTCCTAACCCGCACCTTCGCTTTCTCCAAGGCTTCCTCATCAATATCGATCAGATTGACTTGATAACCAGCTTGAGAAAAAATTTGACTGATTCCAGGCCCCATAGTTCCTGCTCCTACAACTGCGATTTTTTCAATATCCTTTACTTTCATTTCATCCCCCTAACTAAATTGGATGATTTTAGGATAAATTTCTTTTTCGACCGGACTTGCTCGTCTAAAAGTATTTCCCTAGAGTTTCTGCGGGTTTAAATAGTTCCGAACCTGTTTCTTGGTGTTTTTCTTCTAGGGCCTCTCGAAGTTCTTCTTCACCGAACATTTCTCCGATGTCGAAAGGGCCTAACGATCCTCCGTTTCCTAGTTTCACAACCTTGTCGACTTTTTCTCGATCGGCTACGCCGTCTTGCACGATTTTGTGAGCTTCGTTAACTAGAGCTGCTATTATTGGTGTTATATCGCTTTTGAGTTCTGGTTCTGGGATTATAGGGTTCTCCCCATCCCATTTGTAAAATCCTTCTCCTGCTTTTTTTCCAACTTTTCCTGATTCTATCATTTCTTCCATTCTTTCTCGGACTTCCTTAGGTGGTTTGAATTTATCACCGTATTCTTCGGAGAGATTTGTTACGGTATCTAAGTGTAGGTCTATTCCGATGAGGTCTAAAAGTTCGACAGGTCCTCTGTTAAATCCGAGTTCTTCAGCTGCTTTGTCGATTGATTCAGGTTTTGAATCTAATAATTTCCAACTTCCAGCACACTTGATTGCTGCGGATATTCTACTGAGACAGTTTCCTCGTCTTTCTCTGTTTAGCAAAACTGGTTCTTTTCCTATTTCCTCCGCCATTTCCTCCGCTTTTTCTTTTGCTTCTGTTTTTGCTTTTTCTCCAGCTATTTCAACTAGTTTTCTAATAATTCCAGGATTAGCAAAATGGAAAAGTACTACTCTTTCCGGATTTTTCATTTCATTTGAGATTTCTTTTGCTGTGAGGGTGGAAGTGTTAGTTCCAATCACTGTTTTTTTATCGATAATATTTTCCAGAGAATCCATCAAGTTGATTTTAGCTTCTAACTTGTCTACGATAGCCTCAACCACAAAAGTACTATTTTTTACTTTTTCGATATCTCTAGTATAGTCGATTAGAGAGGTTATTTCATCTCTCTTTTTCAGTCCAGCTTCTTCCAATTCTTCCAGTGTTTCTTTTTTGTGTTTCTTCTCGGCTTTTTCCAACGCTGATTTGTCTTTATCTGTAAGAACGACTTGAAAACCAGCATTAGCAAAGAGGGCAGCTATGTCCGAACCCATAAGCCCTGCTCCGATTATTCCGATTTTTTTTCTATCTTCAGACAATTGTTTTCACTCCTTTCGTCACTCTTTTAGCTGCTATCTTATGAATTTTTCAGCAAAAAATTTGAATTTATTGTTTTAGAATTGTGGTTCTCCCCAGTGTCCGAATATTCTGAGCAAGATAAAGGCTATTATCATTTCCGTTGCGAAGACTCCCAGGGTTAACCATATACTCCATCCCCATAGTAGAGGAGCATTCACCAGCATCATACTTGCGAATATGAACGGGGAGGCAAAAAGTAACATAACTCCAAGATCAACTGCAGCAGGAGTTCTGAATTCGGGATCGGCTATTCTAACTAGTAATAGTCCCGTTGGTACAGTTCCTGTGACTGTGCCAAATATTGCACCCATTCTTTCAAGATTGTATTCCGGCCAGATTCTTTTGCTCAGGTAAAAGACTACTAGCAGGGTTATAATTCCTGTTGTAAGTGCGATGCCAAGGATTGGGATAATAAATTTCCATACGATTGCTATTTCTATCGCCGCTATTGTAGCTGTTATGAGGAAGTCTACCGACCATCCGGATATTCGTTTTTGAAGGTCTCTATCGATTACATAATCTATGTCTAATTGTTTCATTATACCTCTTATTCCGAAAGCTACGACTAGGCCGAAAAAGAAGAAAAAGCCCCATAGTGTTTTCGTTAGGTCTGGTCCGAAGAATCCTGTTAGGAAGGTGACTAGTCCGTAGGTCAGCATGAAGGCTAGTCCGATGAGTGATGCTTGGAATGCGAGTGAGTCAATATTTGCTGAGTGGGTTGTTAAGCGGCCTCCGATTTCTT
>CAZSNS010000049.1:0-14866 GCA_964608515.1 Hadarchaeota archaeon (SeqCode) | reverse complement strand
CAATTAATCAAAAAATAGTCAAGTATCACTCTCTTCCGGAAAGTTGCGAGTCAATAATAATGTTTTGCTGTTTAGACCATTTCTTATCGTCATGGGTTTTGATATAATCCGCCCAGTATTTGACGAATTTTATTCTTTGTTTCTTTTTCTCTTCAAGCTTGTCTAATTTCATCCAACTCGTCCCTCACTTTCAATCTTTTCGAAAAATTTTCAAGATTTTCAACACCCTCAAAATACAAACAACCACCATCTAGATTACTACTTTTTTGAGATAAACACTTTTCGATAAAAAATCTTTCAAAAAACAAACTAACAAAACAAGAGTGTCATCCTTCACTACCAAATCAAAAATTAGAAAGGGAACTTCTCGACAAAGAAGTCAATAGGTTTCTGTGGTTATCCCCTCTATTCTTTGAAAATGTTCGGGGTTTCTTGTAAGGATGGTTTCCCCTCTCTTTATTGCGAAACCTGCAATCAGAGTGTCGATAATTCCTATACGTTTTCCTTCTAGGAGAAGTCTACCTAGAATTTCTCCTGCCTCTTTCGCTTCTGTATATCCTAAGTCTGTATGTGCGTGAGCGTTTGTAAATTCTTTAATTTTTCGTCTTTCGCTCATTGGAGCGTCTGATTGTACTATTCCGGCAAAAAGCTCGAAAACGACCGGTGTTGGAACGATTACTGGTTCGTCACTATTTTCCAATTCTTTTGCTTTTTTCTCGGCGTTTTTCTTTCCCCTTAGCAAGTCTATGACAAATGTAGTGTCTAGTATCATAGTTCGTCCTCGGAAATTTTCATTATTTCGCTTTTCTCTATTTCTGACAGTTTTTCTAATCCTTTTTCCATTTTTTCCGCTGTCTCTTCAGATATAGTACTAGAAAATTCCGTAAGGGATGGTTCACCAGATCTTAAAAGTCTGTTAATCACATCGCTAAAACTTTCATCCGGTTTCTTTTCTGCCCTTAGTTTTTCGTAAATGTCTTTTCTGATCGAAATATTTTTCGAAGCCATACATACAATATGTGCACACATATTACATATATACTCTTCTTCCTCTCTCAACCTTACTACAAACAAACCCAACACCACAAAAATGCCTTTTAACAAAAATCAATCAGAACCCGACCTTACCCCACCACCATCCAATCGAAAGGATCGAATTTCCGAAGAAACAAAATCATCACTCCCCTCCAACCTCTCAACCCTATCCTCCAAATCAGACAAACTCTCCCTCAACTCCTCAATCTCACCCAACAACTCATCAAAACAAACCCTAACACTAGAACCCAACTCTTCCTCACGAGACATCCCAAAACCTTCCAATAAAAACATTCCCACAAACCAGTTTAAATAAAAAAAAACAGTAAAATCATCAATCAATATAGGAGAAGTTAGGCTTTAAGTTTTCCTTTTTACATAACAAACTGGTGGTATTTTGGAATCGTTAGAAAAAATAAAAGAAGTATTGAAAAACCAAGAGGGGATATTAGTAGCATATCTATATGGATCCACGGCAAAAAAACAGATCCACCCAAATAGCGATATTGATATTGGGATATTAATTAGAGAAAATTTTGAACCTGATGCTTTATACACCTCTCGAATAGCAAACAAAATCGAGAAAAAAACCAACACAGAAAAGGAGATAGATATAAGAATACTAAATAATAAGCCTATCACATTTCTTCATCAAGTTTTGAAAGACGGAAAAGAATTATTTTCAAAAAACGAAAAGGAACGGATAGAATTCGAAACTAAAGTTTACGATCGGTATCTTGACTTCAAACCTCATTTCGAACAATATAACAAAATAAGAAAGGAACGGGTTCTACAATGATAGAAAAGGAATTAATCGAAAAAAAATCGACACAATAGAAGAAAAATTAAACTATCTACAAAAAACCAAGGAAGTTTCTCAAGAAGAATTTCTAAAAAACTTTGAAAAAATACAAGCCGTCAAACACACACTCCAAGAAACTATAGAAGCAAGCCTAGACATAGCAAACCACATCCTAGCCGCAAAAAAAATAGGAAGATCCGAAACATACTCCGAAATGTTCCAAAAACTAGAAGAAGACGATCTAATAGAAAAAGAATTAGCCGACAAGCTGAGCAATATGGCTAAATTCAGAAACTTATTAGTCCACCAATACACAAAAATCGACGATAAAAAAGTATACGAGATTCTTCAAAAAATCTCAAAGACATTAAAAAATTCATTAAAGAAATCGAAAAAATCCTCTAAAAGCAAAATTTGTCATTTTCCAAGCTTTTTCAAAACTTTACTCACCAAATTTTCAGGACTTTCATCACTAACCATTTCTCTTCCAGATCTTCCTATCTTTTTCAAATTTTTCCGAACTCTTCAGAAAGACCCCGAGTCCTTTCAACTTTAGTGCCGAAAAGTCTCCTTCTTAATCTTTGATTAGGCGAGTGTAGTCCACACCTCCCAGTTCAAGCTCTGTTCGAGAAAAATCACACCAAAAAAGGATTCTAAACCAAGTTCTAGAAAATACTTCTAGTATTCTTCTAGCTCCAGACCGAAAATCTCTGATATTATTTTAAAATCAGAATCGTTTGTCAGGAGGGTTTCATCATTAGCTAGGGCTATGCTCGCTATTTGAACATCGATAGTCCCCCGTTTTTCTCCTTCTCGCAGGAGTTCGGCATGGATTTCGCCCGACAGGCGAGCCGATTTTTCGGTATATGGGAGAATCATAAATCTTTCTATCATCGATTCGAATTTAACTCGTTCTCTTTTGGAACCTTCATATTCTATCCCCGTCATCACTTCGTATATCACGGGCGTGCAAAGATTTTGGTTTCGACCATTCTCCGTGAGTGCGTCGCTCTTCTCGATTGCTCTTCCCTCCTTTTTAAGAACGTCTATGATATAGTTGGTGTCGGCTATCATTCTTCATCATCCTCAAATCTTTGCGAGACACCCTTGAACTCGGCTTTATCTGTTTTTTTCCTCTCTTTTCTCGTCATTTCTATAGTTTCGATCGTGTCCTTCGAGATTATTCCGGCAAGGTCCGAGTACTTTGGAGTTTTACTCTTTGTTAGTCTTTCCACCAAATCGCTGAAGCTTTCATTTTCTTTCTTTAGGGACGCTAGACGTTCGTAGGCGGATTCTTTCAGGCTTATATTTTTTGTACCCATAATATTCATCTGTGTATACATGTATATGTATGCGTGTAAATAATTTTTGATTCGGTTAACCAAACCAAACAAACCCAAAAATCATAACCACCAAACCACACACTCACCGGAACCAAACCCCACAGAACAACCAAAGTCAAGAAAAATAGAAAATAAACCAAATCAAAAAAGTGAAAAACAGACAATAAAAACACCAAAAATTCACAGACAAACAAAAAAGACAAAAAAATAGTCCTCAAAATCCTAAAATCTCTTCTGGAACTGCCGGTTGGATTATGGTTTTTACCAATTTTACCGGATCCTAATTATTTCATATTTGGAAAATTTTCTAGTTTAATGAGCTTTTAAGGTTGGAAATGTTTATTCAAACCCCAAATAGACTTATAAGTGTATTTGTGTAAAAGTGTAATAGTGTAAAAATGCCGACTACTGTCAAGATAGATGAAGAAAGAAAAGAAAAGCTAGAAAAACTATTAGCCAAAATATTCGTCGAAAAAGGAAATAAAATAACACTCCAAAAAGCCCTAAACAGGGCTATCGACACCGCACTGGAAAGCGACAAATTCTTGAGCCACCTAGCCGAACTACCTCCCCTTGAAGAAGATCCCGGATGGAAAATGCTCAAAGACCCGAAGCATTGGGGGATAAAAGACTCATCTGAGAACATAGATGAACATATCTACGGGGAAAATTAGAATGAGTATTTTTCTCGACACAGGAATACTCGTTGCAATTAGAAACGCCGACGACAAAAAACACAAAAGAAGCAAAAAACTGATGGAAAAAGCTTTAGAGAAAGATTTCGGCACCATATACACCTCCGATTACATAATAGACGAGGCAACAACTCTAGCCCTCGTAAGGACTAACAACTCCAACCTCGCCAAAGATGTGGGAAAATACGTTATCAACACTCCACGAATAAGAATACTACAAGTAACCAGAAAGATTTACCAAGCCACCTGGGAAAAATTCAAAAACCTCTCCGAAGAAGGATTAAGCTTCACAGACTGCTCAACTCTCTGTCTCATAGAAGAAAACCGAATCGATAAAGTAATGAGTTACGACTCCGGGTTCGATGGTCTCATAGAAAGAATCTGCTGAAAAATCTATGGCGAACTTATTTTTCGAGCTTTTCCAAAACTTTACTCACTAATTTTTCAGGATTTTCATCACTAACTATTTCCCTTCCAGGTCTTCCTATCTTTTCCGAAATTTTTCCAAACTCTTCAGACGCGCCACCCAACCCCTTTAACAACCCTATAACTCTTTTTTCGCCATGCGCGATAGTTAGTTCGTTAAACGTTCCCAGTCTGCCAGAGGTTGCGATAACCGCGTCACAACTTCTAACCAATATAACGTTTCTTCCTTTGTAACCCATGCCAGTATAGATCAACAAGTCATGATCTTCAACGGGATAACCATACTTTTCAACATGCTCTTCACGACTCCCAGCAGGAGAAACCCCAAGAGTAAAACCAGACTCCTCCTTAGCCCCCTGCACAGCAGCATAAGGCAAACCAGTGCAACCGCCAGTCAACAAACCACAATCAGAACTAGCAATATTTTTCCCTATCTTTCTAGCTTTCTCTCGACCTTCAGAATCCCTTGCCGAGGAACCGATCACACCAATCTGATACTTCATCATCACGATAAGTTTTGTAAGCGAAAGTTTTGAAACTTCCCAAAAATAAAACAAAAATTCGAGAAATATCTTGACTTGTTTTCAATTCCCTAACAAAAATGAAATCACTAGTCGCATGAAAAAAACAACATCTTACTGAAAACTATCGTGATTAACTTCAATATAAAAGAAGATATACTTACGTGATTCGTCAATAAGTTTCCACTTCAGTTTCTTCTATTCTTTCGAAGTGTTCGGAATTCCTTGTAAGAATGGTTTGTTCCGAATTAAGCGCAATTGCGGCTATCATGACATCCTCTAGGTCTATAGTTTTTCCCTCTTCAGTCAGAGAGGCGTTTATCTTCCCGGAAAGTTTTCCATCTTCGACATCAAAATCTTCCAGGGTTAGACCTTCCAGAAGAGATTTTATTTTCTCCAACTCTTCATCAGTCCTATCGGAAAGGTGTGCGCCCTCCAACAGTTCCATAGCAGTGATAGGATTCAGAACTGGTATTTCATCGCCTGAATCAAATTTATCAATCCAATCCTCAATTTTTTCCTCCCCTCGAAGAAGATCAATAATAAACGTGGTGTCTAGAATCATTTCTTTAAACCTCCTTTAACCGGTTGACTCTCTCTTCGTGAGTTTCCCGATGTTTTTCCCGTTCTTTCCGAATAATTTTTTCAATCTCTTCGGCGGACTCTTCTTTCAATACTCCATGAAAATCTTTAAGCTTTACACCACTACATAGCCGTTTTACAAGATCTGTGAAACTCTCCTTCTCTTTTTTAAGGGCTTTAAGTCTTTTGTAGGCATCTTCTGAGAGGGATATAGTTTTTGTCGACATGATTTACCAGTATTATTTTAATACACATACATGTATTTATTATTTCCCATTTGAATGAACCTCCCGCAAAAAGCAGTTTTCTTTTGCAATAATTTTTTCTAGAAAAACTTGATTCCTTTACAAATCACACATTCTCAATCTTCAATAGATTAATTTCGTGTGTGGATTGCAACGCTCCTCTGTCCTGGATGACCATTGATTACTGATTATACTGAGTTTAGTGATTGATATCTCGGACTAATGGTTCTCTTTGTTCATTTTTAATCCGTAGCGAGTAATTTTAGGAGGTTCTCAGCAGCTGGATCAAGAACTTTAAAATTATAGTCTTTAACAATACTACCATATATCTAAATATATGGAGATATATCATGAGCAAGATAAGCTCGACATGCCCCTCTCGGAGACGATCGATCTTCTCGCCGAACTCGGAATACAGTCTCCAATAAGCAAGGGAGAAGTCCTCCAAGGGTATGAATCTCTCAAACAAGATTACTGAAACTATCCCCTATCAAAAAGATACAAGCACACCAGATAAAGTAAAATTAGACAAAACCGAAGAAGTGACCTCTTGAGAAACCGAGAAGTAACTCGGAGTTTTGAATACAAGTTACAAAACAAAAAACATAATCCTGTCTATGTTCATATTAAAAACAAAAGACTATCCTTATTCAAGGGTTAAAATGGATGATGAAAGACTAGCTGAATATTTGGAAAAAATATTCTTTCCACCCAACATGATCGGGATAGGTGGAATTCTGATCCTCACTTATCTGAATTGGAGGTTGGCGGATGTTTTAACCTTTGTTCTCTCCCTTCTGGGGACTGGGATTTTCCTCACGGTGCTTAGAGATAAGATTGAAGATCGGAACAATCTGTACGCACTTAGTGCTGGACCGTCACTACCGGTTTTTATGATAGTGTCGATTTTCTTTAACTTGTCCCCCGAGATTGTTTTTGGAGCGGTTTCAATGTTTTTGATTCTCACTGTCGGTTATTTGATAAGACCGAATTGGAAAATTAGTGGACATACCGGGGCGGCTACTGCTGTTGCGATGGTTCTTTCTCTGATAAACCCACTCTTTCTACCATTGTTTATATTAGTGCCTTTAGTTGGTTGGTCTAGATTAGAACTCCAAGCCCACACACCAAACCAAGTACTCGCCGGATTCTTACTAGGCATAACCATCCCCACCATAATCTACTTCGCCTGGCTCTGAGAAACAATTAGAATAAAACGCTGGCACAATAACAATCTTATAGAGGAGAAACTTGCCCGAACAAAAAGTTAACAAAATAATCAAAAACGCTCTACCAATCCTACTCCTCACCGCACTAATCCAAGTAGGAGGAGGATCAGTCCTAGGAGGGGTTAAAAGCTCCATAAGATTACCAGGAATACTAGTAATGGTCCCACCACTCCTCGCCCTCAGAGGAAACATCGGCGGAGCTCTCGCTTCAAGACTCGGAACAGGACTACACCAAGGAGTCATAAAACCAGACAACCTCTGGAGCGAAGAAGTCCAAACAAACGTAATAGCATCGATACTCCTCACCATACTAGCTTCGCTCGCAATCGGCATACTAGGATTCACCGTCACCACACTCACCGGACTCCATCCACCCACAATCCCACTATTCACCTCACTCACCCTAATCGCCTTTATAGCCGGAATGCTGTCAAGTTTTGGACTAGTGGGTCTAACCGTTTTCATCGCTCTTTTTTCTTTTCGAAGGGGTTGGGATCCGGATAATGTTACGAGTCCTTTGATGTCTTCTCTTGGTGATTTTTTCACGATTTTTTCAATTTATGTAGGAGTGTTTTTGGTGATGTGAATGCCGATTTATGATTTTAAAAAAATAGTTTCTGATAGTTATCAAGTCATTCTAGCAAGTGTAATGATTGGTCTGGTGGCTGGGTATATGTTGGATTTTTATTCGGGAAAAATAACAGTTATCACTATCGCGATGGTTCCTCCAATTAACGGTATTGGTGGTAATATTGGAAGTATTTTGGGAGCTAGGATTTCTTCAGCTCTTCATCTGGGTACTATAACTCCTAGTTTTCGAGATCAGTCCGCACTAAGAATCAACCTCACGGCTTCAGCCTCTCTAGGATTGCTAGTTTTTTCATTTACCGGGATGATATTTTTCATAATTTCATTACTGACGGGGAGCACTTACATGGAAGCTTTAAAAATAAGTTTCATCTTTTTCGGAGCGGGAATGTTACTAACTGGGATAATAGCGTTTACAAGTCTAACCGCCGCATTTCTCTCCTATACCCGGGGGATAGACCCGGATAATGTAGTTATACCCATAGTTACAACCGTTGTGGACGTAGCTGGGGTGGTAAGTTTACTAATCATGGTCACAATAATTGGAGTGTGAACATCCTTGCAAAAAAAGAAAAAAAACCGACAAAACGTTAGAGAACTACTAACCGAAACCAAAGACGTCTCAGACCTAATCATAGACCTAGCCTACGCATCAATACTATATGAAGACGACGAACTAGCCCTCCAAGTAAGAGGATTAGAAAACCGAATGGACGAACTAATGTACCAAATCAGAACCCTAGTAGCCATCTCAGTAAGAAACCAAAAAGAAGCAGAAAGAACAACAGGCATCCTACAAGTCGCAAGCGGAGCGGAAGCAATCTCAAACGCAGCCGGAGACCTCGCCAACCTAGTACTTCGAGAAATCGAAATCCATCCAGTAGTAAAAGAAGCCCTAATAGATGCAGACGAAAAAATCTCAAAAATAAAAGTCGGAGAAGATTCGCAAATAATCGGAGAAAAACTAGAAAATTTAGAACTCCCAACCCGATTCGCCGTCTGGATACTAGCCATAAAAAGAGGAGGACACTGGGAAATTTCACCGGACGGTAAGGACACGATAGAACCTGGGGACACCCTAATCACAAGAGGTCCAATAGACGGTATCACAAAATTTTGCTATATGGCTGACGCTCCCGAAAGAGACTGGAGTGTCAGTAATAAGTATAAAAGATTGAGAAAATTCCTCTCCCAGATGAGAGATACAGGTTGTTCTTTAGTAGATATGGCTTTTTCATCCGTCTTGTTCAAGTCGAAAGAAGTAGCTGAAGAAGTTAGAGAACTGGAACAAAAATTTGATGAGTTTAATTATGAAGCTTGGCGAGAAGTACTGAAAGCAGCAAAGAGGGAAGAGAATGTCATGTACCTCAACAGTGCTTTACAAGCTGTAAAATCTTTAGAAAGTATTTCTGACGCAGCTGATTCCATTGCTGACGTTATGCTGAGAGGAATGGACCTTCACCCGGTTTTCGCTCAAGCTTTAGAAGACGCCGAGGAGAAAATCGGGAGGGTGGAAGTGGTGGAAGATTCTTCTCTCGCAAACCATACACTCAGTGAGTTAGACCTGTGGAAAAAAACAGGAGTATATGTCCTCGTGTTAAGAAAAGGAGATCACTATCTTTTAAACCCTGGAAAAAACGCGACTGTAAGGGCAGGCGATCGTTTAATCATACGAGGCTCTCCCAAAGGAGTAAGAGAACTTACCGAAGTCGGAAAAGGGAATAAAAAGTGGCAACACTTAAAAACTTGAAGCTTTACCATTCTTGAAACTATTGTTCTAAGCTTAGAAGAGCAACCTTTTCCATCACAAGACGATCAATCGGCATAATTTCCAATTGTTTTTCTGAAATAGAGAAAATTTTTCCCAATCTTTTCTCTTTATCTTTATCAATCTCCAATACTTGCTCGTCTCTCTCAACGTCTAGAGTTTGAAGAATTTCCTTTTGCGCTTCTTCTGCTTTTGTCTTTTTCTCACCTATCGTGACAAGAGCGATTTTATTTGAATCTTCGTCAACACCGACTCTTTTTAATGATTTTTTTATTTGCCTCATTCCAGCAACCCAGCAAGTTAGTTCTATGGAAGGAGATTTTGCAAATGCTTGTCCGTTTTCAAGCGCTTCTAGGGCTAATTTTGAAGCGTGGTAGAGATGGTTTTTTCCGGCTATTGTTGAGGCGTTGAAAAGTTGACTGATTGTTTCGTATTTTTCATCGATCTCGTTCAATTTTTCGATTATTTTTTCAATATTTTCTATTTCGGCGAAACCACCCGTTACCAGAACTTGTCTTTCTCCAAACTCTCCAGTGATTTCAACCATATTATGATCTACCACATCATTCTATTTTTATGTGGTTTAGAGTTTTGCACGTGTTTAGTAACACTTCTTTCGTGCGGAATCAATTTGCTATGGAGAAATTGTAAAAGAAATCAAATGAGAAGTTATATACTGATATAGTCTTCTCTTTTTGTATGGGGTTCAGAAGATGGGTAGTATAAACGTTAGATATGATGAGGAAGGAGATTTTTTAGAGGTCACCTCAGAAAAGAAAAAAGGATTTTACAAGGATCTTGGAAACGGGATATTTGAAAGAGTGAACGAAAACGGGAACACTATCGGTTTCGCTATTCTAAATACGAAAAAAAGAGACGAAAAAGAGATAACTATTCCTTTTGAAATAGATTTCGGCAAAAAAGCGAAAACATAGGTACAAATTAATGATTTTCTCGGATTACCAAGAAAACAATGTGAGAATCACAGAAGAAAGGCTGAACCATATTCGTAACACCCGGAAATGAAAAATCAATTGGAAAAGATAGAAAAGACGTTGAAAAATCCAGATGAAGTAAGGAAAAGCAGGAAAGATTCTTCAGTTCACCTCTATTTTAAAAAATTCAAAGACACTCCGGTAACAGAAAAATACATGATGGCCGTGGTTAAGGTTGAGTCACAAACCCCATTTTTGATTACTAGCTTCTTTATGAATGAAATTAGAAGTGGTGAAACTCCACCTGTTCATACAAAATCAGATTAGCTGTAATTATCTCTGCCGTTATAATTAAAGCTACTAATAGATAGGAAATTAAGTTCATCTTTTTTCTAATCGGTGCTTATTTTTCTGTATTTGATTTTTGGAGTCTTTTTCTTCACGTGGGGAGGAATTAACTTAAGTTCTAGGAACTTTGATAATAGTTTGGATAGTTATGAGGTCTACCGCTAGAAAAGTGAAGATTGAAGATTTGGTGAAGGGGAACTACACCCAGACGCCGGAAGGTGAGCCAAATTATTTAGAAACTCCTTGGGATCAACAACTTCTAAGAGTCAACATTATAGCTACAATAGTAGACACGTTTGTAAGAGACGACGGGGGGTATGCGACAATCCATCTTGACGACGGTTCGGAAACAATCAGAGCGAAATCTTGGTCTGAAGATGTTGAAGAGATGACAGAATTCGAAGTTGGTGACTTGGTGAACGTGATCGGAAAGGTTCGAGAATATGAGGGGGAGATACATCTTGTCCCAGAAGTAATTAGGAAGATCGAAAACTCGAACTGGGAACTGGTGAGAGAACTTGAAATTTTGGAGAAACGAAAAAAATTACTAGAAGAAGGTGTCGAACCAGAATTTGAAGAAGAGGAAGAAGAAACCGGGATGGAAACTGAAGAAATCGAAATCACTCCCGCTTCCGAGAAAGAAATAAAAACAGAAGAAAAACCCAAAGACCTCGGAACTGTAGAAGAACTGGGAGAATCGAGAGAACCCGAAGAGGAAGAGGGACCGGAAGCTTCCGAGGAAGAAAAAGAAGAACTACTTTTAGCTTTAGATAAGTTGGAGGGGGAAGATGGGGCTGATATTTCTGATTTGGCGGACGAAATCGGTGAAAACGAGTCTAAAACGGAAGAGATTATAGGCGCATTATTAAATGAAGATAAAGTATACGAACCAATAGCAGGCAAGTTCAAAAGATTGGGATAAAATGTCAAAAGATTATGAAGAATTGCTAGACCGGGCTCTCGACGAAATCCCGGATGCAACAAAAGAGGAAAACCGATTCAATATACCAAAAGCAGATATCGACGTTTCAGGAAACAGAACAACCCTAAAAAACCTGAAATCAATCGCAAACGACCTCGGCCGAGATCCTGACCATCTGATGAAGTATTTGGTGAATGAACTTGGAACTGCAGGGAATAGGGAAGGGTCGAAAGGAGTTTTTCAAGGGAAGTTTAGAAAAAGCGAAGTTCAGGAAAGGATTGACGAGTATACGGAAGAATACGTCCTTTGTTCTGAGTGTGAAAGACCGGATACTAAACTCATCAAGGAAGGTCGGGTTAAGTTGTTGAAGTGTGATGCTTGCGGGGCCCGTTCGTCTATTACGGGAGTTTAGAATGCCGCAGTTGAACATAAGAAGTCGGAATCAGGAGACTGTTGTGTCTGTTTGTGATTCGGAGTTGTTAGGTGAGAGGTTTGAAGATGGGGATTTTCAGCTTGAGGTTGATCGAGAGTTTTATGAGGGGAAGGAAGCGTCTGTGGAGGAATGTTTGGAAGCTTTGGAGAAAGCTACGATAGCTAACCTTGTGGGTTCTATTATAAAACACGCAATCGAAGCTGGTTATATTAACTCCGACTATGTCATAGAAATCGAGGATGTGCCGCACGCACAAATGGCAACACCCTAAAATCAAATTTTTCTAAAAACATGACCAATTATACTTGAAAACCAATCAGGACTGAACTTTTCGAAAAAATGAGGATTTAAACCACCTAGCTTTCATGGAATAGACCTCGTCTTTATTTCATTACCGATAGACTGTACCCTATTCCTTGTTTGATTATCTCTAAAAATTCAAATCTCTAGTATTAGGCCAAATCTACCCTGACAGGCGAAATGCCTATAAAATAAGTAAAGCTTTCAAAATTGACCGTAAAAACTTGATAGGAAAATTAAGTTATTACTGAGTAGTTTAGGATGATTTTTCACAATCCGAACGACTGTTTCGGCAACAAGACTCCGATCTCTGAGATGCATGTGCTTATCAATCATAATCCCATGATGATCAACGTCCGTGTCCAGAATCACAAAATCTCCTTGGTCCCGGGTAATAATTGGCGCTTTTTTCCCAACCGCGAATCTTAAAACTTTTTTATCATTCAATCCTGTGGCGGTCTCACAGTTTCAATATCAAAATTCTTAATTCTCTCCTCTATCAACCTATCTACACTCTCATCAAGAACTAGCATCAAAATCAAGCCTCAGCTTTTTGAAATTAGTTGTTGAGAATTTTGTCCCCCGGATATTTCGTTCTCTTTAGCGTATTTAATCGCCTCTTCCACTTCATCCTTATCCACAGTCGGCAAAATATCAGCTATTTCCTTCGGACTCATTTCTTGACCCTTATACAACTCATATATTTGATTTACAGAAACCCGAGTGTTTTTTATCCTAGGTTTTCCTCCGATAACTTCTGAATCAATAGATATCTTTTCCCACATGTATCAAACACCTTTTTACTTCCCACCTATCTTATTATTCTCCGACTATTATTTATAAAGACATTCTTCAAAACACCAACACCCCCCCCCTCTCCAACCATATCCTCAATTTCATCAGACCTCCTAGCGAAAAAACTGAAAAAGTAAAAAACTCAAAACACGAGGCCTCTAATTTTAAATAACATCCTGCTCACCTTTCCATTTGGTTTGATATTATCGAAAAATTTTGCTACAAGTGCGGAGCTTTGGAAAAGGAGAAGGGATCGTTAATTGAGGGTTTATGTGCTGAGTGTTATCTTTCTGAGAATAGGTTGGTTAAAGCTCCCGACAATCTAGTTTTGAAGGTTTGTAATACTTGTTCAGGTTATCTTTTGAACAATTCTTTTCGAGATATTGTTCTCGATCCTAGGTCGGAATATTTGGAAGGTGCTAAGGAGTTGGTTTCTTCGGAGATTGAAGTTTTGCAGGAAAGTGCTGAGGGTATTCGTTTCGAAGATTTTGAAGACTCAGAAGGCGTTGACGTTAGTTTCGACGCCGAATATACCTCCCCGGAAGACATCATGGTGGAGTTAGAAGTTTGGGTCAAATTTTTCAACACGGAAAACCCCCTTCACGACCAGGACAGAGTTAGAGTCAAACTATCCAAAACAACTTGCGAAGTCTGCCAAAAACAAAAAACCGGCTACTACGAAGCATTACTCCAAATCCGAGGAAAAGACGAAATCCCAGAAGAAAAACTTAGAAAAATCCTAAAAAAACTACAAGCAAAATTCCAAAAAACTTACGGAAAAAACCGTGACGAGTTCGTCGCAAAAATCCAACAAAAACACGGAGGCCTAGACCTTTATACAAGTTCAGCAGATGTCGCCAAAGAACTGGGAAGGTTCATAAAATACGAATACGGAGCTAAACTGGAAGAATCTGCAGAATTGGTCGGTGAAACTGATGACGGTCAGAGAAAATATAGAGTAACCGTGCTAGCAAGGATTTCTTCCTGAAATATTCCATTTGGTTTCTAGCTTTAATCTAGCAAATCGAATTTTCTTCCTTTTTAGATATTCATCGCTGGGTATCATTGTTTCCAACACCTCAAAAATTGTTTTGATGAATTTGTGGAATCAGAAAAGTAAGATTTTAGATATTAAAATTAAGATTGTCTGCGGAATCTTTTTTGAAAATTAAAAAGTTCATTTCAAAAGATTTATCACTGCATGGGGATAGGTTTGATATTCTATTTTTTATTCTTCTTTTGGTTTCTCTTGTTGTTTTTCGGTTTTTTCTTGATTTTCCAATCTTTTTATCACCCGCGGATACCTAGACCGATACCAAGAAATGGTTAAAACAGTGAAGAGCTAAACTCTCTATAAATTGCTTACTTTCACTCCTAAGGCTTGTCTTATTCTTTTATATTTTCCGACCTGTTTTTCTGATTGATTTACATGCTGGGTTGTTCAAACCGAAATTGAAAGCCTCACCGTTATCCAAAAAGTACAGCTGATTTAATCCGCTTTAAAGTCTATAAAAATGTGTGGTTCGGGTTCGGTAATTTTTCGTTTCCTAGAATTTTGATGTTTTTATTTTTCAGAATCCATACTTCTTGTGCGCTTCTTCTATGGGTAGAATTTCTGAAATACGAACTTCTTTTTCATCTTCTAGTATTGAGTAGAAGACTGTCCAAGTTCTACCTATATGCATACGGAATCTCTTTTCTCCCTCAATGGGTAACTTTTCTTTATCTCCTTGACCTCTTCCAGGATAGGGGTTTTTCTCCAGCTTTTGCAAGTTTTTTTTAATTATTCTGCGTGTTTTTTCGTTCTGGTCTTGAAGAAATTCGTTGATATTTGGAGAAACTAAAACTTTATACTTCGTCAAGTGGTACTAGCTCCTTTCTGTCTGTTTCTTCGATTCT
>CAZSNS010000048.1:0-14891 GCA_964608515.1 Hadarchaeota archaeon (SeqCode) | reverse complement strand
GCTGAAGTTTTTCGAAAATTTACAGACGGGAGCATTTATCTTATCGATGGCACAGCTCCTTTGAAGACTTTTCCTAGTCAGTATTTGTATTCTTTAGCGACTCAGTATGCTCTGGATCAGCCGATGGTTCGGTGTCTAAATAAAATTGATCTTATCGAGCGGGACAAGATGGAAGAACTGGAGAGGATGATGGCGGATCCTCGAATGTTTAGACAGGTGGAAGACTTTGGAATGAGAAGTCAAATGAATGTGGATATTGCAGAACTATTGATAGAAATGTACACACCCTCACAGTTCCCATCGATCTCAGCCAAAACTCAAAAAGGGTTCGAAAACCTAGCTACATACCTGTTCGAAACACTTAGAACTCACGAAACAATAGAACCGGAATTTGACCTAGCCGAGGACTAAAAATCTAAAATTTCAGTTGATGGTTCTTTATTTGAAACAAAATGAAAATAATGTAGAATGGGCATCACTCCATATATTTTACTTTTCCTTGGAGTTTTAAACTGTGACTAGATATTGATTGAGATTTTGATAGAAATTCTGAATAAAACAATTAGGAGAAAGTGATGGAAAAGCGAGGTTAGCTGTCGGCTTAAATAATTCCCTCGACTAATCCACAAGACTAGTTTTTTCGTGGTGTTCTTGGTCTTCTCCTAAACTTGCTTCCCATCCTGCGAGCACCTTTTGAAAATCTTCGAGCTCCTCTGTTAACAGACCCACCGATATTCTTTCTAAATCCAAAACCAAGCGCTGTGAGCAAAAGCAGAGCTCCTGCTGACGAGTAAGTTCTGTAGTTTTCTAAAGTATTAGATCTTTTTTCAAGATTTTCCACTTGGGATGCCATCTTTTTGGAGAAAGCTTGGTAGTTTTCTTCTAGCTTTCCATAATTATCTTGCAAAAAGGTTTGATAGTCCGTAACTAAATTATTGTGACCGTTTTGCAGTGCTATGAAATCGGCTTGAAGTAATAAGTGGCTTTCTAGCAGTGCTTTGTGTTGGTTTTCTAAATTATCATGGCTTTTCTTGTTGTATATTGTGTTAGCAAGGACGATTTCCAGTTTGTCTTCATGTACAGAAATTATCGAAGTATTTTGGGAAATCATTTCTGTGTTATTTTGAATTAGTTCTGTATTGTATTCTATTTGGTTTGTGTTGTATTTTATTTCAGAACTTAACTCTTCATCTTCCGAAGTCATTTTGCTTAATAAATAGTTTATCGCTGAGTTAATGTTGGAAAACTCTTCCTTTACTGGAACTCCATCGACAGTGAGCGAAACGCTTCCATCAGCATTGATGGTTAAAAATGCTTCCACATCTCCTGATGAGCTTATGCTAACATTTACTTCTGTATTGTCAGAAGTTGATTGTGCGGCTGCACTAGGCACCATTAAAACAACAATCAGGATTGACAATCCAAGTAGTATTTTTTTCATATTTTTTTCACCTCTTTTTTTCAATTATTTCCTTGATTTTTTGACGCTTTCAGGGCACGATCCTTACCCTCCGCGGTCTTTGCGACCTCCCAAGGCGTTGAGAGGTTTATAAAAAACAAAACTCTACAATACAAAATTGTAGAGGTTATTTGCTTTTGCTTTAGTTCCAGGACATTCTGAAATCTATGGAACCAACATCTTGAAGCATCTGGGAAACGAATCCGGTTCCCTCTCCCTTCACTAGAATGTCACCGCTAACTTTGCCACTTGCTTTCAAGACACTTCTGCTGCCTGCTTGCCACGTTCCAATTCCGGCAGAACCGTCACCAGACACGTTCAAGTCATACATCGAATTAGTACTTCCCTTATTGTGGTATCCAGAAATTCCAACATTGTATCCCATTCCTTCGAAACCTTCACCTTCAGCGTAGACAGCTGCTTCGTCAGTTCCTGGCCAAATTCCGTGCCAGCTGTGTGTTTTGAGACTAGTTCCTGATCCCCAGGCGTCAGTCTTGGCGCTGATGAAACCATTTTCACCGTTTGTGTAGGCACGGACCATCCCTGTTTTACCTTTTTTCATTTCGTTGTATTGCATCAATTCGTACCCACCACCACCGGTAAACAGTCCAGTTACTCTGGGTGCATCGACACGTCCGTAACTATAGTCAATTGCGTTGAATTCACCAGTTAGGCTGTTTCCACCTCCTGCAAAATCTACCCAAGAACGGCCGTTTGAAACATTTACCGAGACACCATTGGCGTTTGTCCAGTCAACTTCTACATCAGTTGCTGCTGCTGCGGATGCTGATGAAGCTAAAATTGAAACTGAAACTATCATTAGAGCTGCTAATCCGAATGAGATTGCTTTTTTCATTATCATTTTTTCACCTCCTTAAAACCTTCTAAGCTATACTAGGCTTTCAGAGGGTATATAAAGGTAAGAACGGCAGGTCTGGACCATAGGTCCAGACTTTAAATACGGATTAAAGGTTCTTCTGAGTTAATAGGGGTATAAAATGAATATATTACTGGTGATTAGAATGAAAAGGGAAAGAAAGGAGCTTATAAAAAGATTGGATGATGATCGTGCTCTTGGAACTAAAATGGTATTTGATATTTTGCGTTTATTAGAAAAAGAACAATCTGAAAATACAATAACTATAGAAAAGTTAGCTTTACCATTGAACCAAAAACGAGAAAGGGTAAAAAAAATAATAAGATATATGAGAGGGATGGGTCTGGTTGAAGAACAGGAGGAGGGTGTAAAAATCACAAAATTCGGTTCTTGTCTACTCAAAACTAATAATTAGAAAATTACGAATCAAATTCTTTCATCAATTCCTTATAATGTTTCACAAATTCTTTCCCCTTTTCAGTCACCTCATATTTAGCTAGAGAGCTACTCTTCTTTTCAATAAACCCTTTCTCAAGAAGAAGATTTAGATATTTATTTATTCTTTTAGAATTCAAATTAGCTCCATATAAGATAGCAGTCTTTCCCACGGGCTTTCTAGCAATAGAAAGAATGTCATTTATTATCTCAAATTTATCTCTACGCATAAAAACACTCTTTAAACTTTTAATTTACCAATTAAGAATTATATCTTCAACTATAAATTCATGTTTAATGTAGGACACAAAACAATTCCAAATATGACCAATTTTTAGCTGATTATTTTTAACCAGAAAACCTTTTCTAGTAACAGATGAGATTAGACGAATCCTTATCTGAAAAATTCTTATTCACTATCTGGGTTTATTAACTGAAAGATAAAAAAATAAAGCAAGAGCAAGTGAGATGGAAACGAAGTTTATAAACAATGAATGGTTAAAGAACGTAGGAATTTAAGCCGATAAGTAAATGATGCATAAGAAGGAAATGCCTATTAACTAATGAATAAATTGGGTATAAACAATGTTCGAATTAGTAAAAATCAAAGACACGGTCCGAGTCCCCCCAGAACGTTTTGACGAAACCAAAGAAGGAGTAGTTCATGACATTTTGAAAGACAACTACGAAGGACTTTTCGACAACGATCTAGGGGTAATACTCGCCATAATAGATGTAGAACAAGTGGGAGTAGGAAAAGTCGTAATGGGAGAAGCCTCCAGCTTTCACAACGTAGAATTCACAGCTCTCGTATACAAACCAATGCTTCACGAAATAACACCAGGCGAAGTAGTAGAAATCGTCGACTTCGGAGCATTTGTAAGACTCGGAGCAATGGACGGACTAGCCCATGTTTCTCAAATCACAGACGATTATATCAGCCACGACTCGAAAAAGAACGCCCTCATAGGAAAAGAAACAAACAAAAAACTCCGAGAAGGAGATAGAGTCAAATCCCGAATAGTTTCAATCAGCATGACAAAAGGAGACCGTGGAAAAATAGGACTAACCATGAGACAAGACGGACTAGGAAAGTTCGAATGGATCGAAGAAGAAAGAGAAGAGGGTAGTTAAACTTGGCCGAAAAAGCTTGTGAAAAATGTAATCGGATAGTAGAAGAAGATGTTTGTCCGGTTTGCGGAGACTCAGCTCTCTCCGATGATTGGAGAGGATATGTCATAATCTTAAACCCGGAAGACTCTCAAATCGCAGAAAGGATGGGAGTCACCACCCCAGGACGTTATGCGTTAAGGGTGCGCTAATTTTGAAACTGCCAGAGGATAAACGACATATTTTCAAAGAACCTTTTGGCGAATTATTCAAAGACTCAGCTTCTGCTTTTGAATATCTAGACTCCATAGATTATGAAAAGTTAATCACAGTAGGGGACGTAGTATCCGCAACATTTCTGAAAAACGGTTACGAACCAGATATGGTCATAGCAGACTTCACAACAGAACGAACTCCAGCAAAAAAAGAAGACATAGAAAAAATCAAAAACTATTCAATCGACACAGTCGAAATAGAAAATCCAGCAGGAAAAATAACGGACGAGTTATGGAATACCATTGAAGATGCTGATGACCCCTTGAAGATAATTGTAAACGGGGAAGAGGATCTGGCCACTCTTCCCGCTACCATTTTCCCCCCTGAGGGAACAATTGTTGCTTATGGTCAGCCTGGGGAGGGTATTGTTTTGATTGAGGTTGACGAGGAAAAGAAGGAAGAGTTTGAGGAATATATCGATCTCTTTGAAGAGGAATAGTTTTTCTCTATACCTGAGTTATATTTCTAAAAGTTATAGAAATAGCAACGTAAGCGGGAAAAATAGTAAAGAGGATGTAAAGTTATCGCTCGAGAAAGTTTAAAATTATTGAACTAGATGTGAAAGGAAACTTTGGAAAAGTGAAGGTTTTTCAATGAAGTGTAATTTTAAATAAATAAGATTTTAACCTTTGTGGGGTTGTCATGGATATAGAACTAAGAAATCGAAAAGAAAACCCTCTGATGGAAAGAGAAGAAATAGAATTCGAAGTAGAGCATCGAAACTCTCCCACACCTTCAAGATCCGAAGTTATGGAAGAGCTAGCCTCAGAACTTGACGTATCAGAAGACTTGATTATAATAGAAAAACTAGCCACTCTTCACGGAAAACAGACAGCATCAGGAATAGCTAGAATATACGAAGCGGAAGAAAGACTAAAAGAACTTGAACCTGGATTCCTTTCAGAAAGAACTGAAAAATCGAAAGAAAAAGCTAAAGAAGCAGAAGAACCAGAGGAAGAAGAAACAGAAAGCGAAGAGGAAACAGAAGAGGAGACTGAAGAAGAAAGTGAAGAGACTAAAGAGGAAAAAAACGAAGAAGAGGAAGAGGAGTAAATCGGAGATAGGGAGAACATTAAAGAAAACAACAAGTAAAAATTAGCAAAAAGAGAAAACACACAAGAGGGAAAAAATGCCTGAAGAAATAGACTTAGACGAAATGGAAGAAGAGGAAGAAACAGAAGAAGTAGAGGAAGAAGAGGAGGAGACACAACCAGAAGAAAAGACGATAGAAGAACCTTCCGGAAAGAAAGAGCGAGACAAAAGTAAAAGATACGAATTATATGAAAGTGAAGGCGGAGAAGTTGACCGCTTAAGAAAATCCTGTCCAAGATGTGGACCCGGAATATTCCTAGCCGACCATGGAGAAAGACTGGCTTGTGGTAAGTGCGGTTATACCGAATTCAAATAGAACTCCTAATCAATAACTGTAGTGAAAATTTTTCTCAAAAATAATTGAACTTTCCGAGCTACATAGTTTAGTCATTATTCTATAAAGTTATTCAAATAGTAAGATTTAATTAGAGGTTTTCCACCCAAACTCCCAAAATAGATTTGGCTTCTTCTCTTATTTCAACCGCTAACTCGTTTGTTTGGTTATCTAATTCTTCAATTTCTCCCTCTAGATTTTCTATTCTATCATTAATCTTTTCCAATTCGGATTCTTTATCCTGAATTGATTCTTCCAAATTTTCCTTCTTCTCGAGAAGTGAAGAAGTTTCTCGCTCCTCTCCGAGATTTTTGATTTTTTCTTCAATTTCGAAAAACTTATCCCTAAGCTCCTTGATTTTTCGATTATTCAAAATATTTCGAACTTCTTCTAGTCGTTTTCTTCTTTCCCTATCACCAAGCTCCATCTTATCCTCCAAAACAGTCTCAAGCTCCTCAAATAATTTCTTAAGCTTGGAGAGGTCCTCTTCTGCCTCATAAACCGCTGTCTCACCAGGATCTTCGAGATAATAATCGAGAGCATCCAAAACATCTTTACCGACCATATGTTCATCACGTTCAATCATCTTACTCATTTTACGTAGAGGTCTAGCGAGGTCGGAAATTTTGGAGTCTATCTTTTTGAGAGTTTTTTCTTTTTTCTGAGAAAGGTTTTCTATTCTTTCATTAATTTCTCTCAATTCTTCAAATCGTTCACTTTTCTTCAGACTTTCCAACGACTCTCTTTCTCTTTCAAGCTCATCTTTCACTTCCCTTCTCTGTTCTTTGAGGTCTTCTAATTCTTCTTTCAATTCTTCCTGTTGCTCAAGAAGTTCTTTCCGTTTTGTAATTTTGTCCGAAAGCTCGTCGAATTCGTCGATTTTTAGTTTTGTTTTCCGGAGTGAAGTATTGAGGTCTTTCGACAGAGATTGGAGGTCATTTGTTAGCTTAGTAAAATTTCTCATTTCTTGTTCGAAAAGTGCTGAGACTTGACCGCCATGAGAAACTTTAGCATTTTTCAACAGATTTACAGCATCTTGCAAAGCTCTGTTAAAATCTAGTAATGGGTCCCATTTTACATCATCTGGAACGTTTATTTTTTCTATAGCTCTATCCATTTTACTTAGAAGTAGTCGCTTTGCTTCCTTAGATGATTTGTAAAGGTTAGGATGTACATCTTCTTCCGGTTCTGCAGTTTCAAAATCGGTTTTTAGATTTTTTATCTTTTCTTGGAGAGTAGTAATTTCTCCCAACAAGGGTTGTACATCTTTCTCCATTTGTTCGAGTGGATCGCTCTTTTTATCTTCTAACCGCTCTAAGGTTTGTTGAACGGTTAGCGACTCTTTACCTTCCTCTTCCTCCTCCACCTCTCCTTCCTTCTCCTCTTCACCGGAAAAGAAATTCTTTATCTTTTCGAAAACCATTGTCCCATTTCACATATTATCTACTCCGTTAAAAGAAAACACCCAAAAAGAACTAGAAATAAAAAACAAAGCCACTCAAAATCAAACGTGTAAAAATGATATGTTTAGGATTTGAAGGAACAGCACACACCTTCGGAGTGGGAATCGTAACATCCGAAGGCGAAATACTTGCAAACGCAAAAGAAGTATACCAGCCTGAAGAAGGAGGAATCCATCCGAGAGAAGCAGCACAATCACACAGCCAAAACGCTAGAAAAGTCCTAAACGAAGCCATAGAACAGGCTAATATTGAACCTGAAGAGATAGATTTAATATCATTCTCACAAGGACCAGGGTTAGGGTCTTGTTTAAGGACTGTAGCAACTGCTGCGAGAGCTCTGGCAGTCTGGTTAGATATACCAATTATAGGGGTTAACCATTGTGTTTCTCATATAGAGATAGGTCGTCTCACGGAAAACGCAATAGACCCTGTCACACTTTATGTCAGTGGGGGCAACACCCAAGTAATAGCTTACGATTCCGGCAGATATCGTATCTTCGGAGAAACGCTCGACATCGCACTAGGAAACTGCCTGGACACCTTCGCAAGAAAAATAGGACTCTCACATCCTGGAGGTCCTCGCTTGGAAGAGTTGGCGAAGGATAGTGAAAATCTGATCGAACTCCCTTATAGTGTCAAAGGGATGGATTTGTCGTTTTCTGGTCTTATGACCGAAGCAGTTCGTAAACATGACGAAGGGGTTGGTTTAGAGGATCTAGCTTACAGTATTCAGGAGACGGCTTTTGCCTCTTTGGTTGAGGTGACTGAGAGAGCTGTGGCTCATACGGGAAAGGATGAAGTTATGTTAGTTGGTGGCGTGGCTGCTAATAACAGGCTTAGGAACATGCTTAACTCGATGAGTCAAGGGCAAGATGCAGATTTTTTTGTTCCACCTATGGAGTATTGTGCTGATAATGCTGCTATGATAGCTTGGAACGGTGTTCTAGCTCACGAAGCAGGAAAGAGACAAGAGATTGAGGATACGAGGATTCGGCAAAGGTGGCGAACTGATGAAATAGAAATCCCGTGGAGGGATGGTTGATTTTGCCTATTATAGCAAAAGGTGCGGAAGCGAATTTGATTTTGGAAGATTTTTCGAACTTATTCTATCAACACGAAGATATTGAGAAGGTTTTGATAAAAAATCGAATATCAAAGGATTATCGTGTTGAAAAGCTGGATGAGAAGCTTAGAGATTTTCGAACCGTGCACGAAGCTAAACTTTTGTCGGACGCGAAAAAAGCCGGAGTTCCAACACCTACTATATATAGGGTTGATAGGGTTGGGATGAAAATTATCATGGAATACATCGAAGGCGTAGCAATAAAAGAAATTTTGGAAGATTTAGAACCAAAATCAAGGAAAGAAATATGTGAAATCATTGGGAAGCAAATAGCTCGAATTCACGACTTCGGGATCATACACGGCGACTTAACGACATCAAACATGATTCGAGATGAAGAAGGAAAAATCTACTTCATAGACTTCGGATTAGGAGAATACAACCCTTCAACCGAAGCTCAAGGCACAGATTTACACTTACTTCACAGAACTCTAAAAAGCACCCACTTCAGCGTGGCGAAAGAATCATACAAAGCCATCCTATCCGGATACAGACAAGAACTAGGCGAAAACGCTGAGGAAGTCATCCAAAGAGTCAAAGAAATAGAGAAAAGAGGAAGATACATCGGAAAAGAGGAAAGATAACAAAAAATAATTCCCCAAAAACATCAAAAAGCTGTGGTGGGAAGAAAATTTCTATAAATAATTTAATTATTTATCTTTTCGTCTTTTATAGACGAAATCTTAAAAAATTTCGACAGAATGAAGGATAACAAACAAAAAAACACTAAAAATTTTGCAAATTCTCTATAAAAAGTAAAAGAATAGGTAATCACAATAGCAAAATAAAAGAAAAACGATGGATATATGTAAAAAGAAAGGAAAACGTTAAGAGGCAAAGTGAATAGCATGGAGCAGGTGAAAAACTTCAAAAAATCATTCTCATCTTTTCTAACTATATTTCTAACAATCATACTATCTAAGACGGATAATAAAGCTTCACACACTTCGAGAGGCGAGAAAATTTGAAAAATTCCAATAAGAAATCTCTAACCTTCACGACAATGATTATCATAACCATAACTTTATTCATAACAATGACCGGGACAGTCGCCGGAGCTACTGAGGGGACTACATTTATGGTTGAGAACGTAGCTGGTGACAATATTACAGGTGTTAACGTGGGGGTTTGGCAATTTATGGGTATGGATGCTCTCCCGGTTCTTGTTGAGGAGAATGTAACCGATGAAAATGGTAAGGTCGTAATCGAAATTTCAAATCCTAAACCGGTTCCTTATCTGTTTACTGTGAATAAGGAGGGGTACAAGGATGATGCATTCTTGATTGAAAACTGGTCCGATGTTGAAAATAGATCAATAACTTTGAGTGATGCTAATCGTAAAGTCTCTCTAAATATTACAAACAATAAGTCAGAAAATATTGAAAATGCCACGATTATTTTTATTAGTAATTTGGCGCGTGTAGGATCTACAGATCTTCCTGTTTTGAAGGAGACCGATGAAAATGGAGAGGTTGATATCGAAGTATTTATTGATAATGGGTATGGAGGTACGAATGAAGAAAATTATGGGTATACAGTTACAAAGGAAGGGTATTCTGTCGAAGAAGAAAGAATAAAAATATCCGGGGGGGATGTTTCCCAAGACACCACATTGTTAGAAACTGATAATATCAAATTTAATGTCGAAAACGAATCTGGTGACAATGTTAAGAATGCTACAGTAGAAATAATACAAGAGGAAAATCCGATCAATCTTCCTATTTTTATAGGTAATAGAAAGAAGAAGGAAACTGATGAAAATGGCGAGGTCATCTTTAAAAGAAAGTCCGAAAACTACTTCTACAATGTTAGTAAGGATGGATATCTAACCGTATTTCATGAAAACGTCGAAGTGAAAAATAGTAGTACTACCAATGTTAAATTAGAAAAAGCTCCACCCCTAGGCCATACATCAAGGATGAGTATTAGCCCCATTGAAAATCTCGACAACACAAGCGTTAATTTTACTCTTCAAGTTGAGCATGCCTCTGGGTATTTGTTTGCAATAAATGAGCCTACTATAAGAGAAGCTTTGAATAATGAAAATGTTTCAGAAATGCTCAAAGATAGATACAAGGATAAAGGATATCCGATTGAAAGTGCTAATGTAAAGAAAAGAAATGCTGACGGGGAAGAAGCGGATGAAATATGGAATTTAACGGATGGGGTTAAGGGTTATAATCATGTTATTAAAAATCCCAATATTGAGGAAGAAGGTGGCCTAAAAGTTTATGATAATTCCGGTTTCGAAAATTCGATAGAAAACATCAAGCTGGTAGCACCGACTCAATTTACCTCGATTTCCATAAATCAAACACCGGAAAACTGGAACTTAGTTAATAACAACAATAACGTGTTCAAGTTTTCGGCCATTTTGGATAACGAATTGAAAAGCGGAGAGAATCTCTCGTTCAAGTTTTCGGCCGAAACTCCTTCCTTATCGGACAAAATCCCTATGCGCTCCTTAGATTATACATGGTTTTTAAATACTATTGATAATCAAGGGGGATTTTCCCAGGAAAATTACAAAACATTAGTTTTTTCGCAGATGTATAGTTTGGAGGGATATGCTCTTAATCAGGATGAAAATCCCATAAAAAATGCGGAGGCGAAAGTCACCGTCTGGAGAAATAATCCCAATCCTACTAAACCTGGAGAGCATGAAATAGTTACGGAGCATATTGCCACATCAAACAATGAGGGCTATTTCAAAATTGAGGATATACCTGGACATGGAAAATATTATAGACCTAAGATAACTCACAAATCTGAGAATCTAGTATCTTTTAACCCTACCCAATTGCCAAATCGTGTTTTTGCCAACCTCGGTACTGTCGATTTCTATATGGAGAATGCGGTTACCATTAACGTGTCTATTTATAAAAACAGACCTTTAAATGCGCAGAAAAATGCAGTAGTAGAAGAGAATTATAGTATCGAAAATTATAGTCACG
Source organism: Hadarchaeota archaeon (SeqCode) (assembly GCA_964608515.1). Taxonomy (GTDB): domain Archaea; phylum Hadarchaeota; class Hadarchaeia; order Hadarchaeales; family JAGGTB01; genus CAYLJV01. Next base: position 3,768 of record CAZSNS010000048.1, on the reverse strand, counting down.
GTCTTGAATGGGATCAGGATGAAAATAAATGGGCTTACGTGGACAACGAAAACAGGCTCGCCATATTAAATGATGACTTCTCCGAAAACAAGACCGTGAAAATTCCGATGGAAAATGTGGGGGAAATAAGTTATTGGAAGGACAACATCTTCCTCGCCGAAAACATTCAGGGGGATGTGCCCTCAGAAGTAAGTCAAGGAATAATTAAGTTTTATGATAATGGGGAGATTAAAGACGATTTAGATAATCTATCGGGGAGATATCATACTGGTGAGGTTAGAGGGCTGGAATTTTATGACGACCATTTCTATATCAGCGGGAGCTTTGAAAATCATATATTTAGCATAGATGAAAATATAGATAATATAGTGGATAACTTAAATGCGGAAAATATTTCGAAAGAACTCATAGACAACTTCGAACAAGAAGATTATACGATTTCTAAAAACGATGATGTAACAGTGCATCAAAATGACACAGGGGATAATTCGTGGGAAGTAAAAAATTCTGAGCAGGGTTACTACTACAATATTAGAAAAGAAGGTGAAAATCTAAAAATTTACACTTATGCTAAAGTCGTAGACAAGTATAATACCTCACTCACTTTAATAGAAAACAATATTGGAGGAGGGTCTCGCTTTTTTGGTAGAATTGTCAGAGGTGAAGTGAACAAAGGAGAAAATTTCTGGTACATTTTTAACAACGGTGAGAATTGGGTTGAAGGAGTTCCCACCGACTGGAGATTGTATCCAGGAGCAGGTGCAAAGTTTTCAAACTCTGTAGAGGGTTTCGCCCGTAATGATTCGAGCTGGCACTATGCATCGAAAAATACTGGTAAGATATATAAAATCACAATTTATTGCGGAGACTTTGAGTACTCCTTATATGATAAAGCCACTGGTAAGCTATTGGGCGAAAGTTTGCCAGATTTTGTGGAAAAGGAGAACTTCTACCTCCCTGCCAAAAGAAACTACAGTATCGAAATTCGCGGGACTTTGTCAGGAGGGAAAGTACACCATTCTTTCGATGATATAAGAGAAAAAGATTCATGGAAAGAAAATCGGACGATTGATTTGAAGCTAGATACTACCGACGGTCTTAAACAAATCTCTGGTCATGTCAAAAAACCCGACGGTACTAATAATTTCGATAATTTGTTTATATTACCATTCTCGCTTAGAGGAAACCGGGCGTGGTTATATTGGCCTGATTCGATTAATAGAGGAATTCCTTGGAATAGGGGTGCCGATAATTTTGTTCCGGAGGAAGGATACTATGAATTCGTGCGTCCTAGCAATGAGTACGGAGAGAAGTGGTTATTGTTCTTCACTGCTGAAGACGGTGGCCAGCATTATGGGGGGATGCGTACTGTTACACTGTATAATGATAATGATGATCTGACCGGTGAGGATTTAACTTTGTACCCGTTATTGGGGGATAATAGAAAACTCTCGTTAAATACTTTCGATGGAGAAATTACCGTTCCTACAACATTGAAAGAAATCCATTATCTTTCAGAAGATGGTACAGGAGGAAGCCCATATCTTTCCCGAGCTAAGATAGATTACTCAGAACACTGGGAATCCATGGAAAACATTTGGATGTCCGGAATTCTACCCGTGAAAATGGAACAATATTGGGATAAAATGCCTCTACCGATTTTCGAGAATGTAGGGGTGGAGAAACTTGAAGCCTATGGGGTTAAAGGCACAAGAGAAGCAACTCTAAGCGCGGATAAGATGAAAGGTACGGGCGGGGTCGAATTGATACTTTCACGATTCGATCCAGGTGGGATAAGTGGCGAAAGTTTTTCGGACATAAAATTTGAGATTTATAAAAACAAACCTCAATACAACGTTCCAAATCCGGATTCGGAAGGATTGTTATGGAATGCCAGCAAGAATGAATTCAACCCTTGGACCGTTATGCTTGGCGGTGGAGATATCAGCTTCAGAATCAGAAAAGAAAAAGACAACATAACCGTTCACTACAACAATGTTAACCTCTTGCGTTCGGGACCGCCCGACGCACTTTTCAAACCAGGCTCAGAAGATGTAACCGTCGACGGTTCTTTAGCGAAGGCATGGCAATTCGGATCTATGGGACCAGAAATTTACGACAACATCCTAATAGGAGTACCTTATAATGAAAGCGAATACTCCGACACCGATAATTTCACTGTCAGAATCGGAAAATTTTATGACGATGATTGGAACGTAATTTGGAATATAAAAGAAAACACGCTTTCAGAATTACCCGACGAATACACCACATACAAAAACGAACCATATAGAGCATATATAGACAATGAAATGGATCCGATAGTGGCAAGTGAAACAGACACGACAAGTATCGTTTATGCAGACACTGACAATCACATGATTTGGATGAGAATACCACACTTCTCAGGAGTACAACCAACAATAATACCACAGACAACAACCACCACAGAAGAAACGACACAATCAGAAGACGATACCACAACCACCACAGAACCTACTACCGAAAACGAAACCACAACCGAAGACGAAACCACCAACCAACTCCCAACAGCAAAACTAGACGGACCATACAAAATAGAAGAAGGAAAAACAATCCAACTAGACGGAACACAAAGCACAGACCCAGACGGAACAATCAATAGCTATAATTGGACAATCACAGACGACCCGACAGGAAAAGCAACACTAACAAATCCCAACACCGCGACACCAACATTCAACGCACCAACAGTAGAAGAAAACGAAACCGTAAAAATCCAACTAACAGTCACAGACAATAACAACGCCACCCACACATCAACTACCTACATAAACATCCAAGCAATACCACCAGCATTAACTGCCGAAGAAATAGAAAACAACCCTACAGAAAACGCAACAAAAACCATAATCGAAACAGATGCAGAAAACGCTGGAAAAATATTAGACCAAATCAGTTCAACAAAAGCAAGCGAAATAATCAACGAGGCAGTCAACACCGGAAACACGGAAAAAATAGGACAAATACTTAGCAAAATGAATTCAGAAAAAGCAGCATTCGCAACTATAGAAGCAGATACAAAATCTGCTATAAGCGTAATAGAATCGATAATTAAAGAAAATATAAACTCCGCAGCATTAATATCTGACAGCATAGCGAAACAAAACCTAGAAAAGGCAGGTCAAATACTTGAAAACATCGAAACAACAACTTTAACCAATCTATTAATCAAAATCTATGAACTGCCTCACACGCCAGAAATAGCTGGAAAAATTCTGAACACGATAAGTAACGAAAAGAGTAGGGAAGTCACTATACTCCTACTTGAAGATGAGGAATATGAATATGTCGCGAATATGTTTGAAGAGTTATCCGGAGAAAAACTCAACACTCTCTGGAACAGCTTGACTGAAACTGAAAAATCAAACATTTCACAATATCTCTCCTCAAGCACTAAAGAAAAGATAACAGACCAAGAAAAAACAATGCCATGGCTAACTCTTACTGTTCTAATTATCGTTATAATTACGATAGGAATAATCCTAAGCTGGAAATATTTAGGAAGCAATGAAAGACAAGGATTGTGAATTCTATCCCGTTTTTCAGTTATGATTAAGTAAGACTTTATCTAATCTAAAAACAGAAATATGTCTTTAACATTTGTCACTAGCAATCAAAACAAGTATGAAGAAGCGCAAGAAATAGCGGAAGAATACGGATTAAATATTGAACATCAGAAAGTATCCTACGAAGAAATCCAAGCAGACACACTAGAAGAAGTAGTAA
>CAZSNS010000047.1:0-15163 GCA_964608515.1 Hadarchaeota archaeon (SeqCode) | reverse complement strand
ACAGAGAAGAAGCCACTAAGGAAGAGATTGATGCAGCGGCTAAATTCAAAGCCGGACTGCCGATGGGTCTCTTCGAACTGGCTGACTTTACAGGCCTAGACATCATGAGAGAAGTCGGAAGAGTACTTCACGATGCTTACGGCGAGAGAATGAAACCTTCACCGGAAGTAAGTGAAATCGTCGAAGAAGGTAATCTAGGTAAGAAGAGCGGAGAAGGTTTCTATGACAGCTGGCCTGACAGACCTAGCATTTCTTTGATGCAAGCTGAAGAGTTTGATTACAAGAGAATTTATGCTGTGGCGGCTAACGAAGCAGCATTTATCATTCATGATGATGTTGCGGATGCCGAAGATATTGACACAGCTATCGAAATGGGTCTAGGATGGGGCGAAGGTCCCTGTAAACTAGCGGACGACGAAGGTCTGGATACTATCCTGGAGCTTCTTGAAGAGCTTTACGATGAGCATAGCGACGAGAGATACAAACCTTGTCCTTTGCTAGAAGAATATGTAGAAGAAGGACGTGGTTTCTATGAGTGATTACAAAGCGGTAAAAACTGAGATGGAAGATGGTATCTTCTACCTAACGCTAGACCGAGAACATCGGCTTAACGCAATCAACGAAGACCTGATAAATGATCTAGAGGCTGCTCTAGAAGAAGCTGAAGAAGAAGAGGCAAGGTGTGTCGTAATACAAGGAGCAGGTGAAAACTTTTCCGCAGGAGCTGACGTTAGCTCGTTCAGCCCAAAAGTCCAAGATCTTTACAAAACATCAAGGATAGGAAAAGACGCCTTTGCCTGCATCGAAAGCGCACCAATGCCCGTATTAGCCGCTATAAGAGGAAACTGCCTCGGAGGTGGGCTGGAAATGTCTCTAGCCTGCGATATGAGGATAGCGGCAGATGACGCTAAACTAGGACAGCCAGAAACCAACCTAGGTATAATCCCAGGTTGGGGTGGAACGCTAAGACTACCGAAAATCGTAGGTCTTGGCAAAGCAAAAGAAATGATCATGCTAGGTGAAGAAATAACAGCAGAAGAAGCCGAAGAAATAGGTCTAGTGAACAAAGTAGTTGAACTCGATGAGTTTGAAGACGAGGTAGAAGAACTCGCCGAAGAACTTGCAAGCGGTCCGCCAATAGCTTTGAAATATGCTAAATATTGCATGAATTACGGAGCCGAAGTACCGCACGATATTGGTAAAGAGATTGAATCCGGACTATTTGCGTCTCTAGCCAGTACCGATGATATGATTGAAGGTATCGAAGCCTTCATGGAAAAAAGAGATCCTGACTTCGAAGGTAAATAAAAACATCCAAAAACTTTCCCTCCCCTTTCTTTTTTATTATTTTTATATTCTCCAAAATTTTTAGCCCAATCCTTGCCGATTTAGGAAAAGATATATCATACCTTCTTTCTAATAATTCACAGGACAGAAAATGGATTATGAACTAACAGACGAGCAAAAAGGTATCAAAAAAGCTGCCAGAGAGTTTGCACAGGCAGAATTTCCAGATATTGCTAGAGAGTATGAAGAAAAAGGAGAATTCCCCTGGGAAATATGGGAAAAAGCTTGCGATCTCGGTTTCGTCGCCTCCTACATAGACCAAGAATGGGGTGGCGGTGGATTAGGTTTTTTAGAACACGTACTGATAACAGAAGAATTCGTCAGAGCAGATCCTGGAATAAGCACAGTTCTAATGACAACACTAGGATCAGAAGTAATCAAAAAATTTGGAACTGAAAAACAAAAAGAAAAATACCTATCCCCGCTCGGAAACGGAGAAGCCATCATGGGGATAGCTATAACCGAAGCCGATGCAGGAAGCGATGTAGCTAGTTGTACGAATACTCGCGCAGAAAAAGACGGCGACGAATGGATACTGAACGGTAGCAAAATGTTCACCACCAACGGAACCATCGCAGACCACATAGTAGTCGTAGCTCTAACCGATCCTGATGCCGACTCAAGACACAAGAGACAAAGCATGTTTATCGTAGAAACAGACTGGGATGGATTCGATAGCACAGAAATTGATGGGAAAGCAGGATTAAAAGCGTCGGACACAGCTGAACTTACCTTCGACGACCTTCGAGTCCCGGAAGAGAATCTTCTGGGCAAAAGAGGAGAAGGATTCTACCAAACAATGGCATTCTTCAATAGAAGCCGAACCTACATTGGCGCGCAAGGGATTGGAATAGCACAAGGCTCACTAGACAAAGCATTAGACTACTTGCAAGAAAGAGAAGCCTTCGGACAAAAACTCACCAATTTCCAAGGCATCAGATTCAGACTGGCAGATATGGCTACAAGAACGGAAGCTGCTAGAAATCTTGTATATAAAGCTGCTTGGAAGCTCGATAAGGGAGAATTAGATCCGAAAGATGTAGCGCTTGCAAAATGGTACGCCGCAGAAACGGGTGTGGAAGTTGCAAATGAAGCAGTTCAACTTCATGGAGGATATGGATACATTGATGAGTACGATGTAGAAAGATTTTGGAGAGCTTCAAAAGTCGTAGAAATTTACGAAGGCACCAAAGAAATAGAAAAAACAATCGTAGGAGACAGACTCACTGGAAAATAATCAAATTACACCCTTATCTGAAAGCTCTTCCATTTCATTTTCAGAAATTCCTATCTCTTTCAAGACTTCTTCCGTATGTTCACCCTTCTCAGGAGGAGCATCCCTAAACTCGTTTATATCTTTGCTCGATTTGGCTGGAAAGCCTACTTGTTCGAGTTCTTGCCCCTCAAAATCAATAGATCCAATTAATTCTCTTTCTTGAATATTTTCATCCTGATAAGCTTCTTCCAAATTCTTAACCGGGGCAAACATAACCTCTTTGTCTCCCAGTATGTTTTCCCACTCTTCCATCGTTTTACTCTTAAACGTCTCACTGATGATCTCTCTCACTTCTTCCTTTTCGTCACCTTCAGCGTAATGTTTATCTTTCAAATCTTCTCTGTCGATCGCTTCGCAGAAATTTTCCCAAAATTTTGGTTCAAGAGCAGAAAGCGTTACATATCTGTCGTCTTTTGTTTCGTAAATGTCATAACATGGATGTTGTCCTGTCAGAGGAGTTTCTCTACCTTTCGGAGCTTGATCAAGCAAAAGAGGGAACCAAGACACACAACCAGAAGAAAGAGACATTAAAGCCTCCAACATCGGAACATCTATATATTCTCCGCCACCATTACCCAATTCTCTATCTAGCAAAGCATTTACAATACAAAAAGCGGAAAAAATCCCACCCATCATATCAGAAATCGGAAAACCCGGAATAGCCGGATCTCCATCTTCAGATCTTGTCATGTCAAGAAGACCACCCAGAGAAATATAATTCAAATCATGACCAACTCTATCACTATAAGGACCCTCTTGTCCAAACCCGGAAAGAGAACAATAAACTATCTCCGGATTAACTTCTTTCACATCCTCATATCCCACCCCGAGCTTATCAACAACTCCAGGACGGAACTGTTCGAAAACAACATCTGCCTCCTTTGCCAACTCCAAAAATACTTCCCTCCCTTCTTCACTTTTCAAATCAAGCTCAATCGATTTCTTATTTCTATTAATCATAGCAAAAAGAGCACCAGTATCTTCAACCTTAGGTTCCTGATATCTGGCATAATCCCCTCTTTCAGGACCTTCTATTTTAATCACTTCAGCCCCTAAATCCGCAAGCAACATTGTCCCATAAGGCCCGGGAAGTAGGCGTGACATGTCTAGTATTTTTATTCCGCTGAGGTCCATTTTATCCGTTTTTTATTTGCTCTAAAATTATTTACATGTTCCCCTCTGATTTGAATATGTAGGTGTTGTAATGGGAGAGAAGTCGGTTGAGAATCTTTTCGATGCTTTGTATAGGTTGATAGATTTGAGAGATATTTTCAGAAAAACTAGTCCAAGTCATGAGTTGGACGAGGAGCAGAAAGAGGAAGTTAAAGAGATTATCAGTGATGTTAGAGAGAAGTTGGATGGGATTGAAGAGGAGATGGTAGAGTGATTGGAGATGATTTGGAAACGAGGGCTCGTGAAGAATTGTTCATAAATGTTAATCCTATTCAAGCTGCTGGGAGACTTACTCCTGAGGCGATGAAAGCGTTGATTTCTTACGGTGATGGTTATTCCACTTGTGATTGGTGTCAAAAACCATTCAGGTTAGATAAGATAGATAAGCCCCCCATTGCAGAATTTCACTCAAATTTAGCAGAATTTGTAGGTATGGACGAGGTAAGATTGGTTCCTGGAGCGAGGCGAGGTTTTCAAGCTGTAGTTTCAACAATTGTAGACGAAGGAGATATGGTTCTAGTATCTTCCCTTTCCCATTATTCGGAATTCTTATCTGTAGAACAGGCAGGTGGGGAAATTCGTGAAGTGCCAGTGGATGATAATAATATTCAAACTGGTGAGTCTACCCGGGAAAAAATAGAAAGTTTAAAGGATGAAACTGGAGATTTTCCTCAGCTTATGATAGTCGATCATTTCGACTACATGTTCGGAAATAAGCACGAGGTGGAAAAGATAGTGGAGGTTTCTAATGATTATGATATACCTATTCTTCTAAACGGAGCTTATTCGGTCGGAGTATTACCTGTCGATGGAAAAGAATTAGGTGTCGATTTCTTAGTCGGTTCTGGGCATAAGAGTTTTGCTGCTCCAGCCCCTTCAGGAATCTTAGGAGTTACGGATAAATGGTCTGACAAGGTTTTCAGAACTACCGAAATGGAAGGTGATGTCACAGGAAGGAGTTTCGGTGCGAAAGAAGTTGAAATGTTAGGTTGTACTCTCATGGGAGCTAATACGATTTCAATGATGGCAAGCTTTCCAAAAATTAAAGAAAGAGTAAAAGACTGGGATGAAGAATTAAAAAAAGCGAACTATTTGATGGAAGAATTTCTCAAAATCGAAGGAAACAAAGTTTTGAGTGAAATGCCTCGAAAACATACTATAGTTAAAGTGGATACTAGAGATAGTTTCGATCAAATCGCCAAAGATCACGACCGGAGAGGTTATTTCTTCTACGACGAACTGAAAGAGCGTGGAATCATCGGAATATTCCCGGGAGCAACCAGAACATGGAAGATGAACTCTTTCGGACTAACTTGGGACCAAGTTGAACATTTAGCAGACTCTTTCAAAGACATTGCGAAAAAATATGACTTGACCGTCGAAGAGTAATTTTTATCTAGTTTTATGGAGGCAATTGAGAAAATGGGTGAAGATTTGGAGAATCTTTCAGATAGGGATAGAGTCAGATATGACCGGCAGATGATGATTGATGATTTTGGAGAAGAGGGTCAGAAAAAATTAAAAGATACTACTGCTCTTATAGCTGGCGTTGGCGGTTTAGGATCTCCAGTCTCTATATATCTCGCCGTAGCAGGTGTTGGCAAACTGAAAATCGTTGATAATGATGAAATAGAATTAAGCAATCTGAACAGGCAAACCTTGTACAGAGAAGAAGATATCGGGAAAAGAAAAGCTGTCGTCGCTCAAAAAGTTTTGAAAAATCTAAATGAAGATATTGAAATCGAGAGTTTCGATAAGAAAATCACGGAAGAAACGATAGGAGAACTGACGAGAGATTGTGACCTGATAGTAGACTGCATGGACAATTACCCCACAAGATATATTCTCAACAGAGCCTCTCTAGAAAAAGAAATACCCCTATTCCACGCAGCAGTCGAAGGAATGAACGGACAAGCAACAACACTCATCCCCAACGAAACACCCTGCCTCAAATGCATAATCCCAAACCCACCCCCATCAGAAAAATTCCCAGTCCTAGGAGCAACCCCTGGCCTATTAGGAACAATCCAAGCCCACGAAGTAATCAAATACGTTACAGGAATAGGAGACCTGCTAAAAAACGAACTACTGATCATAAAAAACGGAACAAACTTCGACAAAATCAAAATCAGAAAAAACACCGAATGCAAAGAATGCAGCACAAATAATACAAAAAATCCAACTCTTAATAACACACCAAACCATAGAGAAACAAAAGAATAAAACAACAAAAAATAAAACCAACCACAAACAAGCGCCGGGGTGGCCGAGTGGCTTTAGGCGGCGGACTGCAGATCCGCTTACGCCGGTTCAAATCCGGCCCCCGGCTTCCTGATTAATTTTGCTCGTTTTCAACTTCGGCTTTCGGGAACTCTATATAAAAGGTGCTTCCTTCCCCTTTTTCGCTCTCTACCCATATTTCCCCTTTATGTGATTCTACGATTTGTTTTACGATTGAAAGTCCTACGCCAGTTCCTTTTTCATCGGCTCTTCCTTCTCGATTGAATATTTTGAATATCTTCTCTTGATTTTCGGGTTCGATTCCAATTCCATTATCTTCAACCCACAGAACCCAACTATTTCCTCGATCTTCAGCTCCTATTTTAATCCAACATTCCTCTTGTTCATCATCCATATACTTACAAGCATTGGATACGAAGTTTGAGAAAATTTGATACATTCGCTTCCTTTCAAAATACAACTCTGGTAAATCTGTTTCGATTTTAATTTTGATATCTTTTTCATCTACTTTAGATGACAAATCTTCCGTTATCTCCTCTACAATACTCTCAACAGAGAAAACCTCCTTAGGAGTTTCTTCTCGGCCGATTCTGGATAATTGTAGAAGGTCGTCTATAAACTCGTCCATCTTTTCTACATTACTTTGAATACGGTTTAGATAATGTATAGCATCTTCATCCAATTCATCTTCGTACTCTTCAAGAAGCATGTCTGAAAATCCTTCAATAGAAATTAATGGTGTTCTTAAATCATGAGAAACGGTATAGACAAAAGCTTCAAGTTCCTTTGTTTTTTCTTCCAACGCTTTTCTCCATCTTTCCCTCATATGTTTTCTAATTTTTCTAGCAAATTCGTCCATCACTTCCTCAATTTGTCCTTCAAGAGCAATATTTGAAAAAGGTGTGAAAAAAAGCATTTTTTCTAATAAACTTCCAGCGAGACCTTTAAACCCTCCCCTTCCTTTAAAATAAATCTTAGTTTCATTTTCCGATATTTCTTCACATTTTGTTGAAGCCTCAACCGTCCAGATTTCACCCTCTATAACACTCTTAGCATATTTTTCAGCCTCGTCGACTTCAACTTGTCTAGATTTTCCAGTCGTTATTTCCTCAGGCATACTCAATGAACCATCAAGCAGGGTCGTTCTAAGAATACGTCCTTCCTCAGTTTTGTCAATTATTTCAACGATAGGTAAAGCTGAATCGATATTTTCAGGGTTTTTAATCCATTCCCAAACCTCATCTATTGGAATATCTATCTTTTTTTCCGCTTCTATTTCAATCATCTTTCTTTCTCCATTTTTTCACTATGAGGGATACGAAGAGAAAAATCTTATAAAAAGTTTCAAAATTGGATTCTCCGATTTTATTCAATTAATATTCCTCCGAAGACCAATCCCAGAAAAAATCTAGAATAAAATCCCCTACGACCCAATTTTTCAACCCTTCCCCTCTTTACTCTTTAATTAGTAAAGCTTATGTTTGTTAAAATCAGCAGATTCAAGAACACGAACTGTAGCACCGCCTCATCACAACTTCTCAAAAAACACTATCGTTAATCACCCCACGCCCGGGTGGACTATTGGGGAGTATAGTGTTCATAGTTTAAACTCATTTGAACGTTTTGCTCGTTTTCTTAAAACCAGAACATGTTCTTCGCTTCCTAAAAAATAAAATGTAAAAAAATTAGTTATTCTAGTTTTTTCAATGTTTCTCTCATGAAATCAGGCAAATCATCAGGATGTCTTGAAGTAACTAGATTATCATCTACCACAACTGGTTCATCCACGAAAGTGGCACCGGCGTGTTCTAAGTCGTCAACCAAAGACCAGTAACATGTCGCTTCTCGACCTTCCAGAATGTCCGCACTCATTAACAGTTGAGCTCCGTGACAAATCGCAGAAATAGGTTTACCAGCCTTATCAAAATCCTTTACCAGATTTATAGCTTCTTCAGCCTCTAACCGTAAATGTTCGGGGGAACGCCCTCCTGGAATCACTAAAAGATCATAATTTGTCTCGTCCGCTTCTCCAATTTTCAGATCCGCATCTATGTCAATACCATGTTTTCCCGCAATAGACTCTCCCGACGGAGTAGCCACATCAACTTCCACTTGTGCCTCCAAAAGACGATAATAGGGATAAAACAGTTCGCTGTCCTCAAACTTATCCGTAGCTATAATCAAAGCTTTCACAAAATACACCTCCTCATCATAATTCTTCTAAAAAATAGATAGAAAAACCCTTAGTTAAGACCAAGTCCACTTTTTGAAAGTTTCCAAAAAAATAAAATAAAAGCTAACGTGACTCAATATCACTTCAAAAGTTTTGAAAAATTTACAATCCTTAGCTGGTTAGTTACGGTATCGCTCCTAAGGTAATCATGCAACCAACTTCTAAACTTTTTCTTATATTCTCTTTTCTCCAAAAAATAAATACAGATTCTCCAAACATTCCACCTTATTAAAAAACCCGAAAAAAATCAAGCAACCCCCCCTAAATCTCCTGAATTCCAAAAAGTGAAAAATAAATAAACTCAACACATTCTTTTCGAAACTAAGAATTTTTGAGCCCCTTAAAGATTCAAAATATCCAAATAAAATCTCAAAACGAAATAGCGAACCATATTCCAATAAAAGAATATTTAAAGGCCTCATTTAGAAAAAAGAACGGCATACAGAAAACAAAAAAGATTTCAAAAGGGAGGTGAAACAGAATGAAAGACAAAGGTATAGGTACAGGAGCAACCGTCGGAATAATAATAGTCATAATAGCAATCGGTGCCGGGGGATACTACGCTTACACGCAAACCGGAGGAAACGAAGTAGAAATGGGCTTAATGATGCCTCTATCAGGAGGTCTTGCGCCAATTTCCACCCCAATGGTTAACGGCGGCGAACTTGCAGCTATAGAGATAAACGAAGCAGGTGGAATACTGGAAAATCAAGAAGTTAATTTGATTCAAAAGGACACGGAGACCGATCCTACAGTAGCTCCCGATGTCGCTCAACAGCTGATTAATGTTAATGGAGTCGAAGTGATAGTAGGTCCCGCAGGCAGTGGACAGGCAAAAGCAATTCTGGAAACGACAATACCAAACGAAGTAGTTCAAATTGGACCGTCCAATACTAGTGCTTTCTTTACTACTTACGATGATAATGGTTATTATTTCCGAACCTGTCTATCCGACATTCTGCAGGCACCCGCCATGGCAGAGTTAGCCATGTCTGAAAATTACGATACTGCATCAACCCTCTCGGTTAACAACGCGTATGGAACAGGATTCGAAGAAGCCTTCATCCCCGAATTTGAAAACAGAGGCGGAGAAATAGCTTCCACGGTAACATTCGATGAAGACGCTTCCTCTTTCAAAACAGAAATCGAGGAAGCCACCAAAGGAAATCCTGACGTCATTGTTCTCACTAGTTACCACAAGAATGGAGCTATAATCTTAAAGCAAGCTTACGAGATGGGTGTAATGGAAAATACTGACTGGCTATTAGTAGAAGGGCTTGAAGATAAATATGTCGTGCAGAACGCTGGCAAGACTGATGAAAATGAATATATTGCAGATGGCATTAAAGGCACTACACCAATAACCACCTACGGTCCCGGCGAAAATTCTTATAAAGAGAGATACAACCAAGAATTTGAAGGATCCCCAGGAATTTACTCTGCTATGACTTACGATGCAGTTGCAATTGCAGCACTTGCCACTCAGGAAGCCGGCGTTTACGAAGGCTCTAAGATCAAGAATCACATGAAGTCAGTGGCTAATCCACCTGGAGAAGAAGTATCTGATCTAGGTGAAGCTATCGAACTCCTAAAGCAGGGCGAAGAAATAAACTACCAAGGCGTCTCCAGTGAGCTAACTTTTGATGATGTAGGAGATATAGAAACCGGAGCCTTCCAGACATGGTGGTTTGAAAACGGCAAGGTAGTTTACGGCGACGAGATAGATTTCTAATCGGAAATAATACTAAACTTCCGTCTTCTTTTTTTCTTTTCATATTTTTAGCAAAAAGCCTTCTTCAAAGAATTATAGAGGCAAATTTTTTTGTTGAATCTCTTTGATTGAAGTTCTTTAAGCCGAACTAAATTGGACTTTAAAGAATAGGAGTCTATCCTCCTAAGTAAAACTCCAAAATGTCTTTGTTATTTAACAGTTCCTCCCCTGTCCCTTGATACTCGTTTTTACCCATTTTTAGAACGTAACCTCTGTCCGAGTTTCTCAGGGCCTTTTTCGCATTCTGTTCGATTATGATTAGGGAAGTGCCAGTGTCATTTATTTTGCGAATTTTGTCGTAAACCATATCCTTTAGGTCGGGAGCTAATGCTGCTCCAGGTTCATCAAGAAGTAGAACCTCCGGTTCTAGAACCAAAGCTCTTCCTATTGCTACCATCTGCCTTTCTCCACCAGAAAGATTTCCAGCTTTCTCGTCTTTTCTTTCTCTCAAAGTTGGAAAAATATCAAAGACTCTTGAAATCGCTTCACTTACGTCACCTTTAATATAACCACCCATCTCCAAATTTTCCAAAACAGTGAGAGAAGGAAATACATTCCCCTCTTGAGGCACATATCCCAATCCTATTTTTACCCTTTCATGAGGTTCAAGCGAGGTGATATCCTCCCCCCTAAAGTAAACACTTCCTTCACGAGGCTTAAGCAATCCAAAAACCACACGCAACAATGTAGTTTTACCTGCCCCATTAGGTCCCACAATCGACACAATTTCTCCATCATTCAATTCCATAGAGACACCCTCGAGGATATCTATTTCTGTATATCCAGCGACAACATTATCTGCTCTTAGTATCGTCATATTTCCTCACCTAGGTAAGTTTTGAGAACCTTTTCGTCCTCTTTAATTTCTTCTAGACTTCCCCGCGCGATTATTTTCCCATCATTCATAACGAGGAGATGGTCAGATAATTCATCGATTAATGGCATATCGTGTTCTATTACGAGAAAAGTTATCCCTCCAGCTTTTAATCTCTGTAAACGTTCAATGAGCTTGTTTTCCAGAGTAGGATTAACTCCGGCGAATGGTTCGTCAAGCAGAATCAAGTCAGGGTCAAGCATTAAAGTTCTTGCAAGCTCCAGAAGCTTCTTCTGACCTCCTGAAAGAGATCCTGCGTATTCATCCTTCATGTCGTAAAGCTCAAAGAATTCCAATATCGAATAAGCCTTTTCTTTATATTCTTCTTCCTCTTCCCGAACTTTCCTAAACTGAACGAATCTTCGCCACCATGATTCACCTGTTTGGTTTTTTGGTCCAAGCAACATATTTTCCATTACAGACATTCTAGACAATGCTCTGGTAATCTGGAACGTTCTAGCAACACCCCTCCGTATTATTTTATACGGTGGGAGACCGTCAATTCTTTCCCCATCAAAGAAAATCCTTCCAGAGTTTAGGGGAAGAAATCCAGTGATTAAGTTGAAAAGTGTAGTTTTACCTGCCCCATTTGATCCCACCAAACCTGCGATTTCACCACTTTCAAGTTCAAGAGACACATCATCCACTGCCTTAATCCCACCAAAATTTTTTCTGGCTTCCTCTACCTTTAGAATAGTCACCATAACACCTCTAAAGTGATAATTCCTCCTTATTTCCAAGTATTCCCTCAGGTTTAAATCTCATTAAAAACATCAGGATAATTCCAATTATCATTATTCTTATCGCTGCTACTTGAGGCCTTCCTAATGGAACAAAGCCAGTTAGTAGTTTCGATCCTTGACGAAAAACTCCCCATACTATGATAGTTCCTATCACTGCCCCTCGATTATCTGCACTCCCACCTAGAACTACCGCTATCCAAGCATAGAATGTCAGCATTGGCTCGAAAGTAGTTGGATGAATGTATCCTACCTTAAATGCTAGTAGTGCCCCTGCTAAACCAGCAATAGCGGAACCCAAAGCTAGAGATTGAACTTTATAACTAAACACATTTTTACCCATTGCCGCCGTTACAACTTCATCCTCTCGAATAGATTTTAGAACTCTTCCCCAAGGAGAATCGACTAATTTCTCCAAACCAAAGTAAATTATAATTATAAATGCTATAACTAGGGCCAATAACAAATAACTGTAGGGTACAGATGTTAATAATCCTTCAAAAGGTCTATCGAAACCGATTAGACCACCCGTTCCTTTGGTAAGCCAATCCTCATTTTTTATAAAAAGATTCAGAATTTCAGCAAAACCAAGAGTTACTATTGCGAGATAGTCGTCTTTTAATCTAAGAGCAGGAAATCCAAGTAAACCTCCAGCCAAACCAGCTAAGATAATTCCAGCCAATACTGCCAAGGGTAAACTTAGTCCATTCATATTTAGAATAACAGTGGCGTAAGCTCCTATGGAAAGATATGCCACATGACCAATGTCAAGTAAGCCGGCAAATCCCCATTTTAGATTAAGTCCTAACACGAATATTGCGAAAACCCCTACAGTAACCGATAAAGGTATCAAAAAACTAAAGAGTCCCATTATTTTTTAACCTCCCATCAACCCCTTTGGTTTCCATAAAAGAAGAACTATTATCAAAGCGAAGCTAACTGCTGGTTTATACTCAGGGGGAATGAAAATAATGCTGAATTCTTGGGAAATGCCGACAAGCATACCTCCTATCATTGCTCCGTATGGATTTCCTATTCCACCCAAGATAACTGAGGCAAAAAGAGGAAGTAGTAAGGACCAACCCATTCTAGGATCTACAACTGTAAAGATTCCGTAAAAGAAACCAGCGATTACCGCCAAGCTTATACCAATAATCCAAGTGAATAGAATGACGCGGTTAACATTTATTCCTGAGACTTTGGCAAGACTCTTGTTATCAGATAAAGCTCTCATAGACTTTCCTATTTGAGTTCTTTTTAGCAAAAGATATACTAAAAACATTAAAACAAGCGACATTGCCAATATTATCACTTCATGAGTGGTTATCGAAACCCCAAAAACATCATATGCTTGTGTTACGAAAAATGGATACGTATCAGGAGAACTTCCGAAAAGAAAACGGATAAAATTCCTTAAGAATAGAGCTAAACCTATAGAAGCAATCAACATTGTAATATCCCCAGCACCTTTTTCCCGTAAAGGTTCCCAAAGAGATTTTTCTAGAACTAATACGAGAACTATACTGATTCCTATTGCAAAGAGTACAGACAAAATCGTGGGTAAATTAAGCGATAGGCCTAAAAGGACCATATAGGCTCCGAAGGTTAAAAAATCACCGTGTGCAAAATTAGGAAAACCGAGTATTTTGTAAATAGTAGTTAGTCCTATCGCTCCTAAAGACAGAATACTTCCTACCACTATTCCATTTTTAATGTATTGAGGTCCAGACTCATACAACGAGCTGACCAAGCCTTGAGAAACGGTATAGGCCGATAAGAATACTAGAAATCCGATTAATACAATAATTGCTAAAACATTCTTTCTTTTGGTAAGTTCCTCTATATCGAAAATTTCAAATTGCAATTAACTTTCAACCCTTTTACCTATTATATTGGTAATTTTGTTTTATGATTAACTGGATTGTTCATCATAATTTTTACCATTATTATTATCCCAAATTTAAAAAGCATTTTCTATAATCCAATTTTCTCTTATTCAAGCACTCACATAATTCAACCTTTTGAAATCAATGGATTTGTTCCAAATTTTAACTCATTACCTCGTAAAATCCTTAAAACTAGTTGATGAAAATACTTCTTTAAATCTGAATCTCAATACGAAAATTGGGAAAGTCGTAAAATGACCCAAATATTATTCGCGTGTATCGAAAACGCTTGCAGAAGTCAAATATCGGAAGGATTCGCGCATCATTACGGCAACGAAAACATTAAGGTATCCAGTGGAGGTTCTAAACCAGCCGACAAAGTGAACGAAAAAGCAATTCAAGTGATGGAAAAGAGAGGTATTGATATAAGTTCTCAAAAACCAAGTGAAATAACTTCTGAAGAAGCAAAAGAATCAGATTATGTTATAACTATGGGTTGCGGTCCAGAAGCTTGTCCTGCACCTATCGCCGAAAAACACATTGAGTGGGATATAGAAGACCCTAGTGGAAAACCTATTGAAAAATTCAGAGAGGTAAGAGATGAACTCGAAAAGAAAGTTGGAAATTTAATTGAAGAGTTGAGCGACGAGTAAAAAAATCCAAAAATCCAAACCTCACTAGTCATGCCCAGTAAGGATTTTCTAAATCTTCGTAAGCAGTCATGGCGGCTTTAGCTCCTTCAGCACTAGCTACTACAATTTGTTTAGGATCGCCAGTAACATCTCCAGCCGCATAAATCCGAGGGATGTTAGTTCTCTGTTCCTCATCTGTCTTGATGTAACCTCTTTCGTCGAGTTCCACACCTATTTTTTCTGCTAAGTCTGTCTCTGGCACTTCTCCGACAGCAACGAACACTCCATCGACTTCTAATTCTTGTGTGGTGTCATCCTCTACATTTTTGAGCGTGACCTTTTCCACACGTTCATCTCCTTTTACTTCTTCAAGTTCGGAATTCCAGATGACTTCGCCTCCTTTTTCAAAGAAAGATTCTTGTAACGCTTTTTCAGCTCTTAATTCATCTCGTCGATGAACAAGCTTCACGTCAGTTCCCAAATCTAAAAGATGAGAAGCATCAGAAACCGCTCCATTACCGCCGCCAACGACGATTACGGACTTATCTTTGTAAAAAAACCCGTCGCAAGTAGCACAATAAGAAACACCGTTCCCTGCAAATTCCTTTTCACCTGGAACTCCTAATTTTCGATATTCCGTTCCAGTGGCGAGTATCAAACCTTTACCTACATAATTTTCTTTTTCAGTCACTACACCGATCTTATCCTCAGTCGAAATCTCCTTAACCGGTTCAATCTCTTGAATATCAGCATATTTAGAAGCGTGACTTTTCATCTTCTCAGCCAGTTCCATCCCTTGAATATCTTCTACTCCAGGATAATTATCAATTTCAGGAGCATCAGACATATTACCACCAACACTCCCCCCCTCCAAAATCAAAGTATCCAAACCTCCACGCTCCCCATAAATCCCAGCAGTCAAACCAGCCGGACCCCCACCGACAACAATCAAATCATACTCATTTTCAGACAAAACTAACACCAACCAAC
>CAZSNS010000046.1:0-15450 GCA_964608515.1 Hadarchaeota archaeon (SeqCode) | reverse complement strand
CCGACCCATACTTCTACATGATTTTCATGGAAGAAGTCAGCAGAGTATGGCCCAGTCTTACCGCAGTAATCGGTTACCAAGCTTTTACGATGTTTGCTCCTTATACCGCAGAAGATAGAGCTGAAAAGTTGAAACCTAAGTTAGATAACGCAGAACTTATCGGAACTATCGCAGTGACCGAACCGGAAGCAGGTTGCGACAATAGAAACATTACAACCACAGCTGAAAAAGATGGAGACGAGTATGTCCTGAACGGTGAAAAAACTTGGATAACTAACGGCACCATAGCAGATGTTGGCCTAGTTATGGCCGAAAATGAGGAAACTGGAGAACGAGAATTTTTCTACGTGGATAAAGAATATTCTGATTTCGAAACAAACGAACTTCACAAGCTAGGTTGGAACGCTTGCCCCACGGGTGAAATGTTTTTTGACAATACAAGAGTTCCAGAAGAAAACACCTTATCTAATATTTTTAAAAAAGTCGCCTCAGAAGGAGAAGAAGCCTTAGAATCAGTAATGATGGGTGGATCAGGAATGATGGAGCTAATGGACAGACTTTCACCACACAGTGCATTCTTCGTCCCAATGCGAGCCGGAATGTCCCTAATGGCCACAGGTATCTCTCAAGCCTGCTTGGAAGAAGCGCTAGAATATGCGAAAGAAAGAGAACAATTTGGAAAACCAATAGGAAAAAATCAACTTATACAAGAAATGCTTTATGAAATAGTCACAATAACAGAAACTTCCAGAATGCTCGGATACAAGGCCTTCGACGCCATTCGAAGAGGAGACCCGGAAGCAAGAAAACTATCATCAATGGCAAAAGGATACGCCTGTGAAAAATGTATAGACGCAGCATATAACGCATCACAAATCCATGGAGCTATGGGACTATCAGAAGAATTGCCTTTGGAGAGATATTATAGAGATGCGCGAATGATGACTGTTCCTGATGGAACTCCAGAAATTCAAAAACTTGTGGTTGCTTACGAAATGTTAGGGGAAGGAATGTCAGCATATACTTAAAATAATACTTCCCCTTCTACTATTTTCTTTTTATTTTTCTGGCCTCTTTTGATATGCTAAATTCTTCTCCGGTAACGTGACCTACCGATCCTAGATTTTCCAGATTTATCCGGCCGTTTTTGATGGAATTCTCGTCGACAGAGATATATACAACTTCTCCGACTAAGAGATAGTGATCTCCTGTTTCGAAATCGTCCCAATATTTACATTCTATATTTATCGGAGACTCTTCTACGCTTGGAGAGTTTATTCTTTCGGAATCTGATTCGGTTAGTCCGATTTCGTCAAATTCGCTTTTGTCTCTGGAAATTGAAATTTCTGATTCTATTCCATCTTCCATCCATTCTTCCGTCAACGGTGCGACTACGAAATCATTTGTTTCTCTAGCGTTCAGAATTGTATCTTTTCCTTCACCTACTGATATTCCAATCAAAGGTGGTGCGAAAGATAAAGGGGTAGCAAAACTATAAGGGGCAATATTAGAAACACCATCCTCACTAATCGTTGAAACGCAAACTGTAAGGCGTGGCGCTAATAACTTGTAATAATTTTTCTTATGGATAGACACCTAAAACACCTCCCAATTATCTTTGGACTTCTCTTTTACTTATTTACTTTTTAGAATACCGCCAGAACAGAAAAATTTCAGTAAATTGAAATCTTGAAAAGAAAATAATCCTATTCTTGCGAAGAGTGAGGGAAAACCTTTCTACACATTTCAGGAAGATCCTTATTCTCGCAAACATTCGAAATATACCTGATGATATGATTTAGAACATAAACTCCCAAGGAATTCAATTCATAATTAGTGAACCTAACAATATTCTCCCCATCAAAAATAAAATCAATACCTTCTCCCAACTCAACTTCTATATTTACATCCGGAAAAAATTCTTTCGATAAAACAACTCCTGATTCCTTCTGCTTTAAATCACTTCCCAAAAAACTAGCTAAATCATTGATAGTTTCATCATCTTCAAAATCTAGATACTTCAATGCTTCTCTTCGAGGTTCTTGAAATTTTTCTTGAAGTTTCTGACTCTCTTTTTTAGGCGCAGTTTTCTCCGATAAATAACGATCTATGTATCTGAATTTTATTTCAATCAAACCAACTAAGTCCTCCCCAGTTACATCCTGAACTCTTTCTCCTGAAAATAAGAATCGAAGTTGATCCTCCTCGCCAACCGACTTGAATTCCTCACCATAATAATGGTAAGAAATATGATTATTTACTCCTGGAAAAAATTCCTTAGTAATAGCCCATTCTTCATCTATTTGTAAATTTTCTTTCTTTGCCCCTATCAATCGGGAGAATTTATCCAACTCTTTTTCTCCAAAATCTCTAAACTCACTTACCCACTTTTTTCCCAACTCCTTCAACTCGGCTTCGTGAGGGGATGAAACAGATTGTACATCTTCTATTTCTCCTATAGTCATCAAATCCATAACATCACAGTATATTTGTCTTTCAAATACTCAAAAATAATTATTCCTAAAACTATTACAAAACTTATCCCCACTAAAAGATTCAAAATTATGCTATGGTGAAATAATCCAGAATTTTAGCTTAACCCTTTTCTAAATCGATAAGAATAGACTAATGAGGTGATATACATGGCAAAAGTATTAGAAATACATCTGGAAGAAAAACTTCCCCTTTTATCCGAGGACAAAATGGAAGAAGCCAAAGAAACAATAGACCAATATTCCGATGTCGAATTAAAAAATATCCTAGTATCCGAGGATGGAATAGCAGTAGAAATATGGGAAGCACCAGACGCTGAAACCGTAGAAGAGATAATCAATAAAGTTATGGGGCAAGACCATTGTGACACTATAGTCGAAGTGGATGAGTTAGAAATTTAGAGAACAATTTTCAAGAAAGCCTCTTCCTCATCACTATAGCATCTGCCCCATCAGGATAATAATTTTTAATCAGTTCCTTTTCTTCAAAATCTCTTGCTTTGTAAAACTCTCTAGCCTCATCATTTTGAACCCTAACTTCTAGCTTAACGCTCTCAATCCCCTCCTCACGAAGATTATTCTCCAATATCTTCATCAACGAAGACCCAATCCCCAAACGTTTTTTTCCCTCACCAACCGCTATTTTAAGCAAATGACCCTCACGCCTCGTTTGAAACCTGCTCAAATTAACATCCCTCTCAATATTCGCTACCAAATACCCTAAAACATCCTCACCAGTAACCGCCACAAAAAACATTCCGGAGCTCTGTTCAAGAACATGTCTAAAAGAATCTTTAGGCCAAGGAGTTGGAAAGTTTCTCCGCTCCATTTTTTTTATTTCTTCTAAATCTTCTTCTTGGCAAGACCGTATCTTCACAGTTTGTTTTTTTTCTTTCCTTTCCACGAAAGAATCCTCCAACTCTATGTGTTTCAATAGTTCTTGATGCTCCTATTTGATACTTATCTTCCCTGAATTTTAACTAAATTAAAAGCCGATAACTTTTGAAATATCAAAAACAATACTTTTTTGAAATGTTAAATATCGAGAAACTTGAAAATGAGAAAATCACGCGTTGGGCCTGGGCTCGCGATATAGAACAAATCCCGGAACCTTTTTGGACATCTGTATACTTTGTCGATGGTATTCTGATTGACTCCGGTCCGCCTGCAGGAGTGGAAGATTTTAAAGAATTTATAGAGTCTATCGGTTCAAGAGAAGCTATTGAGAAAGTGATACTCACTCACTGGCATGAGGATCATTCTGGCGGGGCTAAATATCTGACAGAAGAATTGGAATTACCTGTGTATATCCATGAGGAGGGTCTTGAGGTAGTGAAAAAAGGATTTTCTTATCCGGATTATCGAGAACTAGCGTGGGGTGGTCCTTTGAAACCTGCACCTAAAGTTCACCCCTTGGATTTTGACAGTGTTAGTTCAAAATCTGGAGAATATGAATTTGAATTGGTGCATGTTCCTGGTCATTCATCCGATTTGATTTGCTTGATGGAACTGGAAGAAGAATGGGTGTTTATTTCCGATTCTGTCGTCTCAAATTATCAAATGATTTTCGGCGAAGGCAGAAAAGACCTTCCTGAAAATATGGAACCTGTCCACGACAACATGGAGCAAATCTACTTCTCCTTGAAAAAGTTACAAGAACATGTGGAAAAAATGGAAAATGCATCTATTTTTACCGCTTCTCAAGGAAAATTCGAAGACTCTAAAATAATTGAAAAAAATATTCAACAAATAGAAGAACTTCACGAAGGAATTCAAAAATATAAAGATCAAGGATTGGAAGATGAAGAGATTGTCGAAAAAATATTTGGAGAAGAACATATAGTAGGAGAACTTACACAAAAGGGCTTATCTCGAATCAATGTTATAAAATCTTTAAAAAATTCCTCACTTTGAGAAATCCTATCTTTTCAAGTCAATTGAGAGTGTTTATTCTCAACTGCTTTCACAGAAATCCTTTCTTCCTCTACTAAAGAGTGGATGAAAGATTCCATAGCCAATAAAGCACGAATTTCAAACAAAGACTGTTCAGGATTTTTTGGAGGATCTTCAAGCTTATCTCTATCCCTAATCCTTTCACGTCCAGGAACCTCTATATATGAATCTGCTATTTCGCCCAAAGGAGAGTCAGGAAAACTTGTTACAGCGAATATTTTCCCACCCAATTTTTTGATGGGAGTCAATGTCTTTTTCCAGAATTCTTGTCCTGAACCTGAAAATACCAAAGTTAAATCACCTTCACGAGCCGCAACACTGCCAGCGTCTTTATAGTAATTTACTAATCTTTCTTCGTTTTCACCAGCGCAGTGAGCTAATCTGATGGAAAAGGCTCTAGCTATTACTCCTGACAGTTCTAATCCTCCAACAACTGTCTTGTTGGGGAAGACACCATCTTCCTCTCTTTTAGAGTAGTCTATTGGTTCCGGAAGCATCTCATATAATTTTTCAAATTGTTCTGGATCCGGTTTGAAATCATTGACCTTGCTCCAGAACTCGTTATGAAACTCCATTACAGGTTTTGCAGTGACCGCACTTCCAATAGAATCTAAAATAAATTCTAGAGAGTAAAGCTCACCTAAAGTTCCGCCTAAAGTTAATGGTTCGTGATCTCCAGAAAATTGTCTTTCTTGATATTCTGTTTGATCTTCTTTACTCTTTCCAGGTATCTTAACTACAAAACCGTTTGTTTTTTCGGCTATTCCCGCCAATGTAGATTCTGGATCGGTGGTTATCGAAACAACTGGAGTAGATTTAGCTATAGGCTTGTAAGCCGACTCTGCATAATGGATTGTTCTATCCGTTTCTCCAGAAGAAGATAAAGCCACCACCATATCATCCGACCTATACTCATAAGGAATGGAAGAATCGCTGGAACAAAATGTTTGCTTATCATTAGCCTTTACTAACCTAGTTGCAAAATTAGCCATCTCTTCCTGTCTGCCAGTACCAACCCACACTACTCTTTCACATTTTCTAAGTAAATCGATAAATTTTCTAGCATTTTCCACGTACTTTTCTTCCTCTTCTTCCGAAGGATAAGAACTAATTTTTTTAACACTTCGCTCGTAGATTTCCGGTATACGCGAAAAGTGTTCTTTCATACAGTTTGTTTTATCTCATCATCTTAGATAAGCCTTATCTCTAAAATTCTAAAAATAAAATCAAAGAAGCTCAGTTATAAAAAGAAAAGGTAATCAAGGACTTAAAATAAAGAGAATAAGAGAGGAAAATCATGAGCGAAGAAATCAAAAATTTTAGTGTAGGCAATTGGGAAACTGCGCTTTTACATGTAGATACTTTCGGTCTGGACGGTGGCGCAATGTTCGGTATCATACCAAAAAGTTTGTGGAACAAATCCTACGAATGCGACAGCAAAAACAGAATAAATCTGTACGGTTCATTACTTTACGTCAACGCAGGCGGTCAAAACATTATCGTGGAGACTGGAATGGGTAGAAAACTCTCATCGAAGGAAGAAAAAATCTACAAATTGAAAAACTCACGAACGATTGAAGAAGCTCTTATGCCACTAAACTTGACCCCGAAAGATATTGACTATGTTATACTCACCCACTTACATCTCGACCATGCGGGAGGAGCTACAGAAACATTCAAGGATAAATTAAGGCCAACTTTTAGAAATGCTCGTTATATCGTTCAGGATGTTGAGTATGAGGCTGCTGTAAATCCTAATGAGAGGACTGAGGGAAGTTATAAGAGAGATGATTTTGTTCCTCTTGAAGAAGCGGGGAATTTAGAGTTGGTTGATGGTGAATCTGAGGTTATTGATGGAGTTAGAGTAGTGAAGACTGGTGGGCATACTGTTGGTCATCAAGTTGTGATTTTTGAGAATTCTGGTGAGAAACTTTTACATATCGGAGATTTGGTTCCGACTTCAAAACATCTTCCACTTCAATATATTATGGCTTATGACACCCACCCATTGGAAACATTAGAACAGAGAAAGAAATGGTACAAGAAAATAGTCGAAGAGGATATGAAAGTTGTCTTCCCTCATGATATGGACCAAACAGTCGCTGGCCCATCTGACTTTGCTCCACAACTTGAAAAATCAGAAGATTAAATAAATATATGAGTTGAGATTATGAGCGAATCTTTTGAATTGAAAAGCTCGGCTTTTTCAGAAGGACAAAAAATTCCGGATAAATATGGTTATACAAATGAGAACGTTAATCCGCCTTTGGAAATTAGAGGAATTCCTGTTGAAACAGAATCTTTAGTTCTTGTAATGGACGATCCGGACGCCTTCAAGGAACCTGGAGAATCTTGGGATCATTGGATAGTTTGGAATATTCCTCCAGACACTAATGAAATCCCAGAAGGCAAAGTTCCTTCAGACTCTGAAGTTGGAAAAACAGACTTTGGAGAAGAAGGATACGGCGGTCCGAACCCTCCAGATGATGAACATACTTATAGATTCAAAGTTTACGCTTTGGACACTAAACTTGACCTACCTCCAGGTTCCACAAAAGAAAACGTCGAAAAAGCCATGAAAGACCATATCATTAAACAAGCTAGATTGTCCGGAACCTATGCTCCTTGGCAGGGCCGAGGCTGAATTTATATTTAACCCTTTGAGTTTGAGGTATTTTGGGAAAAATTTCTTCTAAGGCGGTTGCTCGGAAAGAAATAAAAGGTTAGAGAAGTAGGATTATAACCCGCCGATGCGACGTTTATTATTTTCGATAGGTTTGTTTAAAGCAGGTGAATAGGTATGAAACTCTCCGAACTAATCTTCAAAAAGAAATCTCCAGAAATATTGAAAACTTTGCAAAAAACCCACACTCATGTCAGAGGGCTCCAAGAAGAAGTGGGAGGAAGCCAATCCACGATACAAAGCCGGATTAGTCAAATGGAAAAAGAAGAACTCATCAAGAAAGAAAGAGAAGATAAATTCCCCTACAAAAAAATTCTCAAACTTACAGAAAAAGGAAAAAAAGTCACAAACATCCTAAACACCTTCGAAGGTATCGAAAGAAAAAGAAAAATAAAAACCATCGAATTCGAAGAAGAAAAAGAAAAAATGAAATGGCCCCTAGCAATTTTACAGGAATGGGGGGAGCAAGGAAACACGAAAATGCAGAAAATTATTTTCTTACTTAAGAAAGAACTCGGAGTTGAAATTCCTTATGACTTCAATCCTTACAAACATGGCCCGTTTTGTAAGGAGTTGGCTAGGGATATGGGGAAGCTTATGACTTTGGGGCTTGTTGATCCTGTTGAGTCCAGTTATTCTTTGACTTCGGAGGGGGAAGAGTTGGCTGGTGAGTTGTTGGAAGATTTGGATGATTCGGAAGAACAAGCTTTGGAGAAATTAGAGAAGTATGATAAAATGGGTCTTCGAAGGCTAATGAATTATGTTTATGATCTTTATCCTGAAGAATCTGGTAGTCCAATGCCTCAATAATCGAGTTTTTCAATAGGTTATCCGTTTAGCCAAGAACCTGTCAGTGCTCTGGGATATATATCTTTTTCAGTTAGTTTTTGGAATGATTCTCTGGAGAGTTTGACCGAAGATTCTCCCCTTAGAACTATTTTATGCCCGTTTCCCCCTTCAGGAAAATCTTTATCCTTAGTTAGCAAGTAACAATGATTGTTTTCCATCCATTCCAAGATTTTCTCATCGTTAGTATCTTCTGAGAAAATATCCGTTACATATTGGGTTTCGAACCCCATTTCGGATAGTCGATCACACACTTCCCGAGGCACATTAACGTCAACTATTACAGATTCGGGCATCATTTTTTTCTATATCTTAACCCTTATAAAACGTTACACCTACTGTAACGAAGCGATTTAAGACCGTTAAACAGCAAATAAATAACGTATCAAATAAAAGTTCTCATACAGCGTTTAAATCTTACGATATACATCTAAAGGTTTTGAATAAAAAAAGCCTTCGCCGGATATAAGGGCTCAGAACTTTTTGACAAGGCACGCACGTTGGATTTTACTCCGACATGCCTTATCTTTGAGTCCTCACCGGCAATTATGCGGAGCAGGGCAGACAAAGTCTGCCTCGCATCGTCATAAGCGCCGGTATTTTGAACTTCTCAACTTCGACAGGATTGCTCCCGTCGAGGAGTTTGTTCAAATTTCGCCCTTTATTTCCGACGAAGGCAACTATTACTGTCTTTTTTATCTTATTTAAAGGTAATGAAGGTTTTATTGCCATATTTGAGAAAAAATATAACTGGAACATATAAACAAAGTGTAAAATTTACAGTGGGAATATAAGAGGTATGAAAATTTTACATTCACAGGGAAAATCAATTGCACCACCCAAACTAATACCAAATATTAGCCGATTTCGAGCAAAATTTAAAATTTTGAATAAAAAATCCAATCAGATACTCCAGAAAATCAAGAAATAAAGAGCCGTTATTTGGAATTATAACCAAGGCAGGGAAAATGAATCAGAGTAAAAAAGCCAAGATAAGGAAACGAATCTGGAACAAACTGGAAGAAAATGACGTAACCCGATTTCCTAAACCGATAGAAGGAAGAATCCCTAATTTCAAAGGAGCCGAAATTGCCGCCAAAAAGTTAGAAAATATTCCCGACTTTCGAGAAGCTAAACGAGTTAAAGTCAATCCAGATTCACCTCAAAATCCAGCTCGGAGTAAGGTTATAGAAGAAGGAAAAACTCTCCTCATGCCCACTCCTAGATTAAAGCAAGGTTTTCTTAGAATAAGGTCAGAAAACATTCCCTCTGGAAAAGAAATGAAAGCTACGACAATAAAGCATTCTAACGAATTTGGCGAAAGGGTGTCCTTGGAAGAGTTAAAGGGTATCGATCTCGTTATTGCAGGGTCCGTAGCGGTGACTAAAGAGGGGAAACGGGTGGGGAAAGGTGGTGGTTATAGTGATTTGGAGTACGCAATTCTCAGAGAATTGGATTTGGGACATCCTCCAGTTATAACTACGGTGCATCCTCTTCAACTTGTTAGGGATTTACCTCAAGAGACACACGACGTTCCTATGGACTGGATAGTGACGCCTGAAGAGGTTATTGAAACGAATACGTCTTTGGAAAAACCTAAGGGGATAGAAGGGGAACTGTTGAGTGAAGAGGATTTTGAAGAAATTCCAATTCTAAAAAAACTGAAAAAAGAGAAAGGACCTGGTTCCTCCCTTTCAGATTATTAAGCTATGAAGGTAATACTAACCTCTAAAAAAATGTAGTATCGGGAAAACGGGACTGGTGAAAATATGAAAATTAAATCAAGATGTATTCCTTGTGAAATAGAAGGTGCTTATGAGCAAATCAAACTATCAACTGAGGACGAAAAACTTAGGTTTAAAGCTCTTCGAGCAGTTTTAGATTATCTGCATTCAGCTTCTTCAAAGAACATTACCCCGTCGGAGATAGGTAGTGAAAGAAATAGAATAATTCGTGAAATCACTTCCAACCAAGATCCATACTCCGAATTAAAGAATGATATGAACGAAACTGCCAAAAAAATGAAACCCATCGCAAAAGAGTATATTGAAGATGGTAAAAATGAAAGAGATATTTTGGAAAGAGCCGTTAAAGTGGCGGCGATAGGTAATTCATTCGATTTTAGTGTGTCCGAACATTCTGTAAATCTTTCTTCTCTTGAAGAAGAGTTCAGAAACTCACTTGATAAAGGGATATATCACGATGATTCTGAAAAAGTTGTGACAAAAATTCTTTCTAATACTGTAATTCTTTACCTTCTTGATAATCCAGGAGAAGCTGTAATGGATAAGTTACTACTTAAAAGGATCAGAAAAACAAACAGTGAAACATCTATTATAGTAGGGGCTAGGTCGGCCCCCGTCCAAGATGATATTACGATAGAAATGGCAAAGGAACTCGGATTCCAAGAATTAGGCAAACTGGTACCTTCCGGAAGAACTACAGGTTTCAACCCAGATAAAGCTCCAGATGAAATCAAAAACCACATCGACGAAGCAGGTCTAATCCTCAGTAAAGGGCAGGGAAATTACGAATTGCTTTCAGAATATGAAGACAGGTTTAGAGGAAAATTAGCTTATTTGCTAATGGGCAAGTGCGGTCCGGTTTCAAGTTCTTTAGACGTCCCTAGAGGATCTACTGTAGTTTATTTCGTTGAAGAAAAATGATACAAATAAATTATTTTTTTAGAGGAAGAAATTTTCTATAATTTCTTTACCTTACTTTTAATTTCCTCGAAACTTTCTTTAGGCTCCACGTCAGGATCGATCGGATCTTCAACATTCCAATTTTCTATTTTTTCCGGAGGAACACTGTAATTATCCAACAAGTACTCTCTATGCTCCTCTTCCATCACTATAATCCGATCAGCTTTCTCCAAGGACTCTTCCGTTATTGGTTCGGGATTTGCTTTGACAAAATCACTACAATTCTCCATTTCTAAGAGCCTCTCTGCGTTACTGGCTACTTTTCCAGCTGGACTGACTCCGGCTGACTCTATCTCGTAATCCGGATGGTATTTTTTTGCGAGTGCTTCAGCTGTTGGGCTTCGGAAACTGTTCCCGGTGCAAATGAATAATATTCTCATTGGTAGAGTAGTTTTTTATCTTTCTTTATAACTCTAAAATTTCCAAACGCAACAAGCCAAGTGAAGATGATACGGAAAAGCTTGAAGAACCAGTGGAGAAAGGATCTGTGAATAAGAAAGAAACCTGTATTTGGAGAGTGGGTGACGCAGATTATGTATATAGAGTTGGTGAAGAAAGATGAAAGAGAGTTATAAAAATACGAAGAAGGGAGAAGAAACGGACTGCTCTAAAAATTTTAATTTGGGAAGAGGTTTATCAATAAGCAGTTTCATATTTTTCTGAGAAATATTCCAATCAATGATTATTCTGCAGAACAAGTATCTGTGCCCATTATTGCATAAAGCGTGCAATATCCGGCAATCCCCGTAACTAACAAAATTATACCTATCAGAAACATTAGAATTGTCAGTATCATATTCGAACCAGTTATCGAATAATAGTAAATTCCTCCAAAAATCAAAAAGATCAATCCAATAATTATCCGGACAATCCTGTCAGTTTTACCTACATTTTTATCCAAAATTTCACCCCCTCAAATCCGATTTTAAATAATATAACCATGATTAAAAACGCTCGTCAAGGGGAGTTATTTAGATACATAAAATGTTCCCGTTGCCTTCGCTACAAGCTCTTTATCTTTTTTTCTTATCTCTGATTCAAAATTAGCTAGATTTTTACCCTTATTGACGACCTTGGTTTCACAAGTAATAACTCCAGAACTTACAACTTCGAAGTAAGTAATCTTTACCTCTACGGTAGCACAACTTTCATCCTCGCTTAGAGAAGGATAAAGAGCCGCACCCATACCAGTATCAGCCATTGAGTAAAGAATACCACCGTGAAGGACGTCATGAGGGTTTAATAACCTATCTTTCACTTCTAAAGAGCATTTGCTGTAACCCTCTTCAACTTTCTCAAATTTCAAACCTATTAAATCCCCGAAAGGGTGAAACCCCTCTGAATCAATCGGAAATTCTTTCCCCATAAAAACCTCATCTTTTACTTTGATAGGCTTAGTTCTAAAGAATTTTTATTGAATTTCGGATTTTTTGGTGGTTTACTTGATTCTAGCTTGGAGGCGTAAGTTTTATAAGGGTGAATATAGCATATATAATCACAATCAAGTGGGTAAAATAATTATAGTTCTACGTCGGACAGAAAAACACTAAAAACAAGCAAACCTCGTCGGAAAAAGTTTTTCTCGAAACAGTCCCGTATTCTCAAGCCCAATTCGCAGATAGCAGCTCAATACCGAATTAGAAAAGCAACCCGCTTGGAGGTTAAAAAAATGTCTGAAGCAAAAATAAAAAAACAAACCCCTGAAAAAGGGGAGAAAAAAGTTGCAAAAGAATGCCCAACATGTGGCGAAAAAGAGCTGGTCCGAGACTACCAACACAACACCCTAGTTTGTAATAGTTGTGGTAGACTAGTCAAAGAAAAAATAAAAGACAGAGGACCTGAATGGCGTGCATACAACCAAGAAGAGAAAGAGAATAGAACCCGAGGTGGACCTCCGATGACAGAGACGATTCACGATAAAGGTTTGTCCACACAAATAGACTGGAAAGACAAAGATAGTAAAGGAAAATCAATAGATCCAGACAAACGTGCGCAAATCTACCGTTTGAGAAAATGGCAAAAAAGTACAAGAATGAACGAGCAAAAAGACCGGAACCTATCTACGGCCTTTTCTGAAATCAATAGAATGTCTTCTCAGTTAGGAATTCCAAAAAATGTTCGAGAGGTCGCATCGAAAATATATCGGAAAGCGGTTGACGAAGATATTATTCGAGGACACTCGATAGAAGGTATGGCTACATCTGCGCTATATATAGCTTGCAGGAAAACTCAAATGCCTAGAACCTTGGAAGAGATAGCAGAAGTTAGCTACGTGGATAAGAAAGAACTTGGAAAAAATTACCGATATATCGCGAGAAAACTCAATCTACAATTGCCACCTGCCGACCCTGTTAATTACGTTGCTCGTTTCGGAAGTGACCTAAATCTTTCAGGAGAAGCCAGAACGAAAGCAATAAACTTCATCGAAAAAGCTCAGGAAGAGAAACTAACTACAGGTAAAGGGCCTGCAGGTATAGCGGCAGGGGCAATTTATCTGGCAAGTAAGGTTTCTAGTGAAGGTAAAACTCAAGAAGATGTTGCTGAAGCAGCTGGAGTTACTGAAGTTACTTTGAGAAACCGGTACAAGGAATTGGCGGAAGCTTTCAATATAGATGCATAAAAAAATTTCAAGTGCTAGCTCTGAATCGTTTGTTCAGTCGAAAGTAAGGTATTTTAATATTTTTTCTGCCGATTCCTTATCTTGGAATAGGTTTTTGAGTTCAGTTTCGTTCTCGGGTTGTTCTCTGAAAATTTTCGCAGCACGTTTTCCGCCGATTCCAGGGATAGCTTTCAATTGATCGAAACTAGCCTTTGTGACATTGAAAGGGTGATGTATTCCTGTTATGCTTCTATATCCATAGTCGGTAATAACGACGTCATAATAATTTCCAAGCTCTAGAGGGTATTTTATCCCAATTAGGAGTGGATAAGTCCCAACTTGTCTTCCAAAAGTTTTGTTCCCCTCACGCTTCTCCATATAAACATCCTTTAGGACGGTACCTCTTGGGAACATCTTTTCCAACAAGGGGCGGTCAATATCTTCTCTCACTCGTTTCTTGAATTTTTTAAATTCAGACCAATTCTTTACTTGAAAATCCTCTCTATGAGAAAGAACCTGACGAATATTTATCCTCCTAAGCCACAACCCATCATCAATCAAACTTTTCAAAAATTGGAAATTTTTTTCAAACGTCTCCGAAGTCTCCCCCTTCAAACCCGCTAAAAAATTTACACCGGGCAACAATCTGGGCATGCCATTTTCTCCACGTTCTCTACCAGCCTCGTTAATCATTCTAACAGCTTTCCTCACCTGCGAAGGGTTCGCATTAAGATTATTCTCCCTTATGACCTCCGAATCAGCAGACTCCAAACCCAAAGCCAAAATATTCCCAGGCGTAGTATGTTCGACCAATATTTTCAAAATATTACTAGACCGTTCAGGATACTCAGCAATTACCGCAGGATTCGCATTATCCAAATGAAGCACTTTTATCTCAGGACACTCCTCAGAAATTTTTTCGAAAAGTTTTCGAATCTCTTCAGGCCTAGGAATAGGGACCTCCTCCGAACCAATACCTTTCGCCTTGTAACTAAGAGTGCAGGATTGGCCACCTATGCGGAAATGTCTTAGGCCGAGATTGTAGAGAGTTTTTATTTCTTTTAGTACTTCTTTTTGGTTTCGAAAGTCTGGTTTTCCGTATAATGGTTCAGAGCAGAAGGAACAACCGCCTGTGAAATATCGTGGGCATCCTCTATAGAGGCTCATTTCTGCTATTAATGGGTCTGGATGCATTGGGTGTTTTTTGATTACTTTAGCTCCTTTTACTAGCCATTTTTCTCGTTCTTTGGGAGTTATCCATCTGTCTTTCGGTTTTCCTTCAAGCGAGTCATGAAAATAAGATGATAAGTCTTTCTCGACATAATGATCGAACCCGTCAACATTTTCATACCTTGCTAATGGGCCTCCTAGATATGTTTCAGCGGGTCTTTTTCCTATTTCTTCTGCCTCTCTTGGCGATAGTGGGGTTCCGCTGAGATATTTTCCGGAAACCGTAACTCCACCATGTACTAGTATAACATCTGCTTTCGGAGGGGTGGAAACCCTATATTCATCAACAGTCAAATATTCCCAATCCAAATTCTTCTCTTCCAAAACACCTGCCAACAATCGAGGTTCAGGAGAAATATAAGGTGGTACACCTAACAGGCTAGGCTCATCCACATACCCATCCAAAATCAAAACCTGAGTTTTATCCTTCTTTTCCGTACTCCATAAATCTTCCCTCAAAACAACCACCCGACAATAAAAATGAAGGGAATTAAAACTACAAAAAACCAAGCAAATCCCACAAGCATAAGTTTTAACCTAACAAAACTCACTAAACGAGAAACACCATGAACATACTAATCGTAGGACCAGCAGGATCAGGCAAAAGCCTACTCACAAACAATTTCGGACAATACTTGGAACTAAACTATTCAGTCCGCTACGTCAACCTAGACTCAGGAGCAATACAATTACCCTACGAACCAGACTTCGACATAAGAGAATACTACACACTAGAACAACTAATGTCCGAAATGGACCTAGGGCCAAACGGAGCCACACTAGAAGCCGTAGACCGTATGAAAAAAATAGAATTTCCAAAATTCGAAGACGACTTCATCGTATACGACACGCCAGGCCAATTGGAACCTTTCGTTTTCAGAGGGGGGGCTGAAGTTTTTCGAAAATTTACAGACGGGAGCATTTATCTTATCGATGGCACAG
>CAZSNS010000045.1:8934-16516 GCA_964608515.1 Hadarchaeota archaeon (SeqCode) | reverse complement strand
CGAACCCGGACAGTAAAGCCCGCCAGCGATTCGGATGGTACTCTGGTGCGAGAGCTCAGGGGAACCCCGAGACGCTGCCAGCCTTTTTAACCAAACAATTAATACCTAATTCTAAAAAACTAGATTGTGAAAACACGTGCCCCGGTAGTGTAAGGGCTTAACTACCAGCCAACTGACTGGTGGGGTCATTCATGTGGCCCTGTCGAGGCCATGACGCGGGTTCGAATCCCGTCCGGGGCGCTCTTTAATATTTTTTCTGGGTTTGAAGATTTTGATAAGTTTTTATTGCTGGGTCTCGGGAGGTTTAGCTTTGCAAAGTCTACAGAAAAGTAGGTGGGGTTTTGAAAATAATAATAGAGAAAAGGAAGGGTTTGATTTTTAGGAGTTTATGTCGATTTCCAGCTCTTCATCCATTTCTTTGTATCTGCTTCGGAGTGTGACTTCTGTAACGTTTGCTGCTTCGGCTATCTCGCTTTGATATCTTTTTTCACCTAGTTCTTTAGAAGCGATATATAACGCCGCTGCACTTATTCCTGCTGGACTTTTTCCTATGGTGAGTTTATTTTCTTGAGCTTTTTTGATTATCTTTATCGCCTCAGTTCGGACTTCACCTGACATTCCTAATTCACTACCGAATCTAGCTACATACATCGACGGGTCAGTCGGTGGAAGTTGTATATCCAACTCTCTGGAAAGGTATCTGTAACTTTTTCCAAGCTCTTTCTTGGTAGCATAGCTCACTTCTGCTATTTCTTCCAAAGTTCTAGGTATCTGAATTTTTCTGCAAGCCACATAAAGTGAAGCTGCAGACATTCTCTCAATAGAATGACCCCGAATCAAATCATTATCCGTAGCCTTCCGATATATCTTAGCGGTTTCCTCCTGAATTTTCCGAGGCAAACCAAGATGTGAAGACATTCTGTCAACCTCAGTAAAAGCAGCCGTTAAGTTACGATCCTTTTGCTCGGACATTTTCGAACTTTTCTGCCTTTTCCTCAATCGGTACATTTGAGAACGCCGGCCGGGTGCTAGCTTGTTTCCCTTACCGTCTCTATTCTTGTAACTAATTTGAGTGGATAATCCTTTGTCATGAATAGTTAAAGTTATTGGAGCTCCACTTCGATCTCTTTCTTCTTTTTCTTGCTGATTGTATTCTCTCCATTCAGGTCCTTGATCCTTAATTTCCTCTTTTAATACTCTTCCACAATTTCCACAAATATCTGAACTTTGTTCATGATCCCTTATCACGGAACTATTTCCACAACTGGGACAATTTTCTGGACTACTCACTTCTTCTTTCGCTTTAACCAAATTTACACCTCCGAAAGAAATAGGCCTGTACTGAAATCTTTCTTTTTATTTCTCACACAGTCTTTTGGGGACGTGTACATATTCAACCTCTCTAAACAAAAGTTATGTTACATTTTGTTATAAATAGTGAAGAAAAGATATCATATTGTTAAAAAATGTTGTAATACCATATAGTTTCACTATATAGTAAATTTCAGAATAAGAAAAAAGTCAAATCAAAAAATCTATTCTCTAAAGCTTGAGCAAATACCTTTAATCATATCCATAGACTCAAGTAATTTCTCACCTTTCGCAGTAAGCTTGAAACTATCCTTCCCTTTCGACTTGTCTTCAAAAGTTTCTATATAACACTGATTTGATAAAATATCGAGATATTCATTAGCCATATTCCAGTCTAAATTGGCCAATCTAATGATTGTGGTTTTTTTACAATTGTCTTCCTCCTCAATGGTTTCCAAAATATCAGAAACTATTTCACATCTACTCCTAGCCATTTTGTTTCACATCCAAATCGGAATCAAACATTATTATCAAAACTTAGTGAAAATAAAACCTCTTAACATTTTAAATTTGAGTGAAACCCCCAATACTATTTTGAATTTTCGGGAAACATAACCTAACTATAAGATTCGACCAATTCTAATAAAGCGGGTAGAAAAACAGGCAAATCCTCAGGCTTTCGAGCAGTGATAATATTATTATCAATAACTATCTCTTTATCTTCAAAAATTGCTCCCGCGTCTTGAAGCTCTTTCCTCACTCTAGGATAAGAAGTAGCACGGACTCCCTCCATCACACCTGCAGAAATCAGAATTTGAGGACCGTGACAAATAGCCGCAATAACTTTGTTCTGATCATTAAATTTTCTAACTATCTCCAGAGCTTTCTCCTCCTCTCTTAATTTTTGTGGAGGTTTACCCCCAGGGAGGAATAGAAAATTGTAATTGGAAAGATTGAGGTTATTGATTTTTTTATCAACTTCAATAGTATAGCCGTGTATACCCTCTATTTTCCCTTT
The DNA here is from genome assembly GCA_964608515.1 of Hadarchaeota archaeon (SeqCode). Classification (GTDB taxonomy): domain Archaea; phylum Hadarchaeota; class Hadarchaeia; order Hadarchaeales; family JAGGTB01; genus CAYLJV01. The sequence goes on along the minus strand of CAZSNS010000045.1, from coordinate 14,187 downwards.
GGAAGTCGAAGCCAGAGTAATATTCAATTTCTCTTCTTTGAATCGATAATAAGGGTACAAGAGTTCTAAATCTTCAAACTTTTCTCCTGTAATTATGAGAACTTTCAAACTATCCTAATCCTCGAGAAGTTCCTCGATTTTTCCGATTAATTTCTCTTTCGTGAAAGGCCTCTCCTTTATTATATAATCATCTATATCGTACTTATCCAGATTGGGCAATTTTTCCATAGACGTAAGAAAAGATACTGGAATGTCAGGGTCCTCCGATTTAATATGTTGATAAACATCCCACCCATCGGTTCCTGGCATCATAATATCCAGTAGAATGAGATCCGGATCTTTCTCCTCAACTAGATTCATTCCATCTTCGCCACAATCTGCACATATCACTTCAAAATCCTCTGTTTCGAGATATTTTCTCGCCAACTCTAAAAAACTCTCATCATCATCTATTAGCAAAATTTCTTCCAAATAATTCCCCGTCTAGCACTATGGGGTTAAGCATATAAAAAATACCTTGGACAAAAAATTTTCAAGTTTTAAGTTGTTTGGAGGAAAATTTTAACCTAAAATAAGACTATTCTTCTTTGAAAACTCTAAATACGTGATATGGGAGAGAAGATGGAAATAGAAACACAAAGTTTCAGACTAAAAATAGATGAGGACAATGGGAAACTAGATTTCCTAAAAGACGAAGATCTGATAATTAAAGGAATAGAATTCTTTATCAACTATTCTGATAACGAAATAAGTCCAGAAAACTCAAAGTTTAGGGCAATAGAAGAAGATGATGGGTCCGATTCTGGAGGAAAATACAAGGTTATAAGACTCAATTATGAGTATCATGGAACCGATATTTCTCTTAATGTAAAAATCTATCAGAATAATCCCTGTATTGATTTTGAGATAGAAAATGATTTACAAGGATCAGAATTTGGGGAGGTTTCAGGCGGGATAAAATCTGATATTTCTTCTTTTTCTTCTTTGATGTGCTACAATAATGATTCAAGATCAATCGGTTACTGGCTTAAAACCGTCGCTTCTCATTTCAAAATCCCGTGGTTTATTTTGAAACCTACTCTCATTCATATGTTTGATGTTATTCCGATGGCGATAAGTAAGTTTCTTGCTACGTTTCCGATTTCTGGTAGAGGGATGGATTGGGATTCTTTTGCTTACCCGGATCTGGTTGAGGAATTATCAGATATTCCGGATCATACTCATTTTCTAATCACGAAAACTGGTGACTTTTATCTTGGAACAATAGCCAAATGCGGGTTTGGTCAAAAAGGTTATATCTCAGGGGAAAATGGAAAACTTCGAATATCTTCATTGGGAGCTGATAAAACAAGGGAATACAATAGGATTCCTTGTGGATCTTTCGCTTTTTCAGAAAATCCTTACGAAACTACTGAGTCCGTGTATTTGCCTGTGAACAGAGAGAAGGAAATGAAGGATTTTCCTGAAATTTTCGAATATTTAGGTTGTTGTACTTGGAACTCACTTTATGAAGAGGTTAGTGATGAAAGTATTCAAGAATTAGTAGAGTCTATCGTTTCTAAAGATATTCCTTTAAAATTTGTAATTATTGACGATGGTTGGCAACAAATCGATGATTCGAAAGGATTACTAAGTTTTGAACCGAACGAGTCTTTTCCTGATATGAAGTCTACTGTTGACAATCTTAAATCGATGGGAATTGAACATGTTGGAGTTTGGCATGCTTTTCAGGGGGATTGGGAGGGAGTGAGTCAGGAGGGGGATATCCCTCGGGAAATGCTTTACCGTTCTGCTGATGGAAAACTTATACCGTCTCCTGAGGGGACTGATTTTTATGAAAAATGGTATGAACTCTTATCGGAAAAGGGAATTGACTTTGTCAAAGTAGATAATCAATATGATTTAGTTAGGCACACGATCGACGAAAAACCGATTTTTGAGGCTTCGACCAATTTGCTCGATTCTGTGTATGAAGCGGCAGATAAAAATTTAGAAACAGTTTTGAATTGTATGTCTATGGTTCCTGAGTGTATATATAATGATATAACAAACGTATCTAGAAATTCGATTGACTACATTCCTTATAGCAAATTCAACGCTAAGTATCATCTATACTTTTGTATTTACAATTCATTGTGGGTTTCTACAATTACAACACCGGACTATGACATGTTTCAGTCACATGATCCTTACGCAAAATCTCACGCATTATCAAGAATTCTAAGCGGAGGGCCAGTCTATTTGACTGATATGAAGGGTAGAACTGATGAGGATTTGGTTAAGAAGCTTTGTTTTAATGATGGTAAGATTCCTAGACCTGATGAGCCTGCTAAACCTACCGAGGATTGCTTGTTAGCTAAGACTTACGAAAAAAATATTCCTTTGAAAGCTTTCACGAATGTAGGTGAGGCGGGGTTGGTAGGTGCTTTTAACATTAATAAGGAGGGGGAGGAGGAAACTGTTACAGTCAAGCCTGCTGATGCTAGATTGCCTGATAAGGATTATATCGTCTATGGTTACTTTTCGAAAGAATGTTCTGAAGATGAATTAACTGTTAGATTGGAGGAGCTTGAGTGTGAGCTTTTCATAATATCTCCTGTTGAGGAGGGTTTTGCCAATATTGGGCTTTTGGATGTTTTGAATCCGCCTAAAGGAGTTATGAATATTACTAGAGAGGAGGGGGAGATTCGGGTTTCTCTTTATGAGTCTGGTAAGTGTGCTTTTTATACAGAGTTTACTCCTTCTGAAATTGAGGGAGTTGAAGATTGGCGTGTAGAAGATTCTATACTTGAGGTTGATGCGAAAGAAACGGAAATAATCATTAAAAAATGAATAATTTCTCCTAGAGTTCGCTTTTTGAAATTTAATTTTCTTCTTCAATTTCAGAATCCAGTTTTCGAATCTTTTCGATTTCGGGTTTTTTTCTGATTTTTTCTAAAACCAAAGCTATAGATCCAACAACTGGATATCTTACAGGTTTTAGAAAGGTAATGTTTGAAATTCTATCCTGGATTTTTTCTTCCAACTTATTAGTGAAAAAACTCGAAGAGGTTAAACCACCTACAAAACCTATCCTAACACTTTCTTCAAATCTTAATTTTTTATGAACAGTATTAACACCCACTGCAAGTTCTTCACAACCCTCTTCAACTACATCCAAAGCTACTTCATCTCCTTCTGAAGCCGCATCAATAACTCTTTCCGCAAAACGAGCTAAATCGTTAGGGAGTTTAATCTCACTCATTTTCGGAATTATATTCTCAAAATCATCCAAACCAAAATGTTGCTTGGCAAGGGTCACTAGGAGAGTTTCTTTACCTCTACCATCGTAGGCTTTCCCGGCTTCTTGCAATCCTCTCTTGGCAATATAAGAACCGCTTCCCTCATCTCCAATAATCCACCCCCAACCGCCCGCCCGACAGCTTCCTCCATTCTCACCAGTTCCATAAATAGTCGAACCCGTTCCACCTACTACCACTATTCCAGGCCTACCTCCTGTTATTGAGTAGTGAGATATTATTACGTCGTTAACGATGTATTTTTTCTTAAGATTCTTTACTGAATCAATTTCCTCGAGAAAACTTTTCACAATATTATGATCTTTTTCAGAATCTAGACCGCCTATTCCAAAACCTGCATAATCGACGTCTTCCTCAGTCATATTTGCCTTGGACAGTGCTTCAGAAATTGATGAAGATATGTTTTTCTTTGCTTTTTCTTCCCCTATGTTGTGATAGTTTCCAGGCCCGTTTTTGCTCGTTGCTAATAGATTTAGTTTTGTGTCTGTGAGAATTGTGTGGGTTTTGGTACCTCCGCTGTCAATCCCGAGAATTAAATCTTTTTTATTTTTTTCTTGGCTCAAATTCTCACCTTCTCATATTGTATAAGGATAAAGGCTGATTTTATTTTAAGAAACGAGGATTTGTCTTTAAGAAGCAGTTTCTGAAAGATTGAACGCTTGGACATAACGATGGATTTTATCTTTAATTTTTTCTATAATGTATTGATCTGGATCTTCTGTTTCTCCATATTCTCTAATGTTTTCATAGAGGTCTTTTCGAGCACTCATGACTAATTGTTCGTTCATTACATATCTTCCTACACAAAATGCAATATTTTCTTCATTATTATCGGCAAACTCTTTGAGTTCATCTTCGTCCAACTCGTCTGGTGCAAACTTTTCCCATGGAGCGTTTTTTACGGCAACCTCTTTCAAAATTTTCATAAAATTAGAATAATTTACCTCTTCTTCCACTTCGGACAAAACCTCCTTTTCTTTTTTTTCCAAATCTTTCAAACCTTCAACAATCCCTCCCGCAAATTCAGGTCCTACATTAGCTGCACCTATACTTATTTCTGGGAATTTCTGTAAGTCTGAGTTTTCTAACCAGTCGGTATAGTGAACTTTTAAAAATAAATCATGTTTTGAAGTGATATTGACGAGTTTTTTTGCTTCTTCCGGTTCGAATTGGTTAGTCATATTTATCTTCATTCTTGTTCCGACCTGTCCGACGATAAACAGTAATCTATCTATTGCCCCCTCATGGTCTTCATTCTTCAGTTCTTCCTTTACCAATTCGATATACTGTTCAAAACTTTCCGGATCAGTCATCCCACCAATTATCTCTTCAGTCCCGACCTCATAGTAAAGATTAGAACGATTTTCTCTTTTCCGAACATCCTCTATGAAACTAATCAATTCAACCGTTCTTCGTGCAACTTCGTCCAAATCCAAAATATCGTCCACTCTCGGATCTTCAGTAGCATCTACATGAATAATATCAAAACCCTCCTCCACATCTTTTTCAAAAAGTTCTTTTGCAAAATCCATAGCCTCTTCCAACTCGACGTCAGAATCACCACGATCTCTCGTACTTTGATATGGACCTCCATGATCCCTCGCTACAAAAAAAGGCCCGTCATATTCTAGTTCTTCGCTAGTTTTTTGTATGAATTCGATAAGTTCCCCTTGAGACCAGCCTGTATATCCTCTATCTGCATCTACTTGTCTTGGAGTTGCGATAAACATAGGAACGAATTGTTCTTCTTTAGCTTCTAGTATGGAAGCTTTGACGATTTCGCCCGACATCGGACAAATTCCTAGAAGTGTTGAACTCTCGTTATTTTGAAGCCAAGATTTAACATCCAAACTATTAACCTCTTTTAGATAACCTATTTTAACTTATTGAAAATTATGGTTTTAAACTTTGAATTTCTGCTAAGTCTTAATAGGTTCTATATAAAACATAATAC
>CAZSNS010000045.1:0-8924 GCA_964608515.1 Hadarchaeota archaeon (SeqCode) | reverse complement strand
AGGTGAGAAAAATGAGAGATGTATCAGTTATCGGAGTTAGCGAAACCCAGTTCGGAAGACTTGACAAATCCTTCAGAGAACTAATCGCCGAAGCAGGAAATGAAGCTATAAATGATTCAGAAGTCGACAAAGAAGAAATAGAATCCTTATACCTAGGAAGTTATTCACCTGACAGGTTCATCCAACAAGGACACTCAGCACCCCTCGCTTCACTAACCACAGGACTAGACTTCATCCCAACAACCAGAACGGAAAACGCCTGTTCAAGCAGCGCAGCAGCATTCAAAGAAGCATACCTAGGAGTAGCCTCAGGCGCCTACGACATCGCCATAGCAATCGGAGCAGAAAAAATGACAGAAGTAGACACCGGAGAAGCAACCGAAATACTCGCAATGGCCGGAGACAGACAACACGAAGGGAAACAAGGAATAACATTCCCCGGCCTATTCGCACTAATGGCTCAGGCCTACAAAAGAGAATATGATTTGGATATGGATGATTTCAGGGACCAATTATCATCTGTAGCTGTCAAAAACCATCGTAACGCTTCATATAATGAATATGCACACATGGACAGTGAAATGTCGATGGAAGACGCTAACGATTCTCGAACAATTGCTTACCCACTCCAACTAGCCGACTGTTCACTTATTAGTGATGGCGCGGCTGCAGCGGTTTTAGCACCTTCAGATGTTGCGGAAGATTACGTGGATGAACCGATTGATATCGCTGGATTTGGACACTCTACAGATATAATGCCCGTACATTTGAGAGATAAGTTGTATAAAAGTGTAGCTACGGAAAAAGCAGCTGAAAAAGCCTACAAGAGGGCGGATATAAATGCGGACGATGTTGACTTTGCAGAAGTTCACGACTGTTTCACAATAAACGAGCTAGTAACTCTTGAAGGATTAGGATTTTTCGAAAACGGAAAAGCAGGAGAAGCTTCTCTGAATGGTGAAACAAGAGTCGACGGTGATATTCCCGTGAATCTTTCCGGAGGACTAAAAGCAAAAGGACATCCAGTTGGCGCTACGGGAGTAGGACAGATTGCAGAAGCTGTCATGCAATTGAGAAATGAAGTAGAAGACGAAAGACAAGCAAAAAATCCAGAAATCGGACTGACGCACAATATCGGTGGAGCAGCGGTATCTTGCTTCATTCACATACTTTCAAGGAGATGATAGAGATGGAAGGAATAAAATGTACAAATTGTGGAACTTCGTTCGTACCGCCGATAAATACGTGTCAGAATTGTGGTAATACAGAGTTTGAACAAATAGAGTTTGAAGGGAAAGGCAAGATAGATGTTTTCACGACAATATACGTCCCTCCCACTGAGTACGAAGGTGACGAGCCCTATACCGTAGCCGTAATAGAGTTAGAAGAGGGGCCGAAGTTAACAGCTAGAGTTGAAGGCGATCCGGATGACGTAGAGATGGGTAAAGATGTAAAATTTGTCTCCGAAGAAGAATATAAACTATTCGAATTATGCTAATAAACTGTTATTTCGAGAGAAATGCAGTTTTCTTTTATTTTTTTATTCTTTTTCAGATATTTTTTCTATATACTCTTCCACGAAATCTCCAATCCTTTTATTTTTGTTTCTCTCTTTGAATTCAAAAGCTATTTCTAGAATAACTCTTCTCACGTCTAATCTTATTTTAGGGGAAAGCGGAGCATCATCAACTACTTTTTGAAAAGCAGACAGACTTTTAACGGCTCGAAAAGGGGATATTAAAAGGTCTAGTGGGTTGTTTTTCTTTTCTTCAAACCGTTCGCCTAACTCGTTCAGGTTTGTTTCTCCGCCTATAAGGGGTTCTAATAAAGGATCTGAGTCAAACCATTTGACAACCGACTCTACAGCGTCAGTAACTTTTCGTACACTGGTAGTTTTTCTAGAGTGACAGTCTGGACATTCTCTAGGGTTTTCACCTCTAGGCTTCCATAAATACCAACAATTTAAACAAACTTCTTGAGGCATTATTTCTACTAATAAATTAGCTATCGGCAATCTTTTAACTTTATTGGCAAATGCCAACATTTAATACGTTATTGCTAGAAAAAGCAAAGAAAGGGTGCCCCATGGAAGAAGAGCCTGTTCTAGAACTAGATAACGTATGGAAGATATACGGCAATGAGGAACACGTCCAAGTAGAAGCTCTCAAAGAGATAGAACTAGATATTTACTCTGGGGACTTCGTATCTATCACAGGTCCTAGTGGGAGTGGAAAATCCACTTTAATGCATATAGTGGGTTGTCTTCTCCGTCCGTCAAGAGGGGAAGTAAGGATAGATGGTGTTGGGATTTCGACTCTTTCTGAATCAGAACTTGCGAGTATTCGAGGTAAAAAAGTCGGGTTTGTGTTTCAACAGTTTAACTTATTGTCTAGAATGACAGCTCTTAGAAATGTGGCTTTACCGCTTAGTTTTCAAGGTGTGGGTAGAGAGAAACGAAATGAAAGAGCAAGGGAACTTCTTGAAAGAGTCGGACTTGGTGATAGGATAGAACATCTACCCACAGAGTTGAGTGGAGGGCAAAGACAGAGAGTAGCTATTGCCAGAGCATTGGTCGCTGATCCGGCGATTATATTGGCTGATGAGCCTACAGGGAATTTAGATACTGACACGGGTCAAGAAATCATGGATATATTTGAAGAATTAAATGATGAGGGAAGGACTTTAGTAATGGTAACCCATGAACCTCACATAGCAGCTTGGGCAGGAAGGAATATTCAGCTTAGAGATGGTGAGATAATCTCCTATGATAGGGACTTTACGGAGGAATTAGAAAAGGTGGAAGCATGATGGAAGATAAATCTTTACCGTTTAAAATAATTCTAGCGTGTTCTATTTTAATAGCGTTAACAGGAATTTTTCTAAACCCATCTATTCCGAAAGCACAAGCCGATAATACAGAAGGATATCCTCAAATCACGACGATAAGAAGAGATGATAATCTGGTGAATAGATGGGGGGACAACGTTAAGATAACATTCGAAGTTCAAGATGAGAATGGAGTAAATAATATTGATTATACAGAGATTTATATTGAGGATTCAAGCGGTATTACTCAAGAATATGATAATTCGAATGAAAATGTGGAATTAGATGGGTCTTTCGGCGATACGAAGAGATTCTATTATGTTTTTAACCCGGATAATGAGTTTTCGACTGGTTCGGCTAATGTGAGAATAAAAGCTGTTGATAAAGAAAATCATGAAAATAGTTCGACAAGACAAGACTTTTTCCAAGTCACTGACGAAAGTATTTCCGTAACAACGGAGCCTGCCGATAATATAACTAAAAATTCGGCTACTTTGAATGCTTCGATTGATTTAGCTGGGTATGACAGGGTGGAGGCTAGATTTTATTATGAAAACGGGACAGGCAATGCGTCTTTAGATAATAATACAGCTTGGGAAAACACTTCGAATTCTAGTTATGAAAATACGATAAAAAATTTAGAACCTTATGAAAATTATGAATTTAGAGCAAGTGTAAGACTTCCTTCAGGACTGGCTGATCCTGCTAAAGATTCAGATAATGGTTCAATCCTTACATTAACTACTTTAACTGACAACAAACCTTCCGTTATTACCAAGGAAGATGCTAAGAACGTGGGTTATGATTCTGTAACTATTCGGGGAGAGCTTCTAACTATTAATTGGGAAAATGCGGAAGTTTGGTTCCAATGGAAAAAACATTCTGAACAAGGCTGGGAAAACACAGAAAGAAATACTTTGACTAGTCCTGATAATTTCTCAGAAAATTTGACAGATCTTCAGAGTGATACTGTTTATGATTTTAGAGCAGTTGCTTCTAATCCAGCGGGGGAAAATATAGCTACTACTGAAAACTTTCGGACTTCGATAGAAAATGCTTCAGTAAAAACTAGTTCTGCTACGGAAGTTAAAAAAGGTGAGGCTACACTTAATGCTGATATAAATTATGGAGATTATTCTAAGGTAGACATCCGGTTTAAGTATAGAAGGGAAGGCACAGATTCATGGCAAACGACAAACTGGTCTGAAGATTACAAGAAAGATAATTATCAAAAAAAGATATCAGGCTTAGAAACTGGAAGAATTTATGAGTTCTATTCGGAAATAGAATTTGATTCTAGTAATAAACTGGATGAGGGAGCGGTGTTAACTTTTCAATCGGGTGGAGTAAGTATTCATACAGAATATCCCACAAATATTCAGGTCAATCCATCTCAAATGGAAGATAGATTCATAATAATCAATATTAACAATCATTTTCAAGAAAAAGAATTGAGGGATGTTATAGTAGAAGCTACTGATGAGAAACCAGATACAGGATTTAGAGTCTTCCGAGATACATATCATCCGGTTGGTGATATCCAACCAGATTCGTCTCAGACGGAAAATGTAACATATCAACCTATTAATTCTGGAGAAAAAGAACTAGAATTTACTATTTCTTACCGAGTGTATCAGGACAACGATTTTCTATACTATAAGGAAAGAAGAATAAACATTTCAATCCTCGTTAAAGGAACAGAATATGAAAACGCTATAGATTTACAAGTTTCCACTCAGAATCCCCCAAGAGAATGGATATTCAATGGAGAAACTTACGAAGCACAAATAGTAGTACAAAATCAGAGACCAACTGAAGTTACGGGGATAAAAGTAGTGAACGAAAATGGTAGGGATATAGGAGTGGGATCCTTGGAAGCAAACGCATCCACCACAATAACTATCAGAGTACGTCCAGAAAATTACTCTCTCGGTGACAATAATCAAGTAAAACTCAAGGCTGTACATGAATTAGGAACCTCCCCCCCACTTAACTTACAATTCGGTGTTAGAACAGAAAACGCTCCTGTCGGTGTTTATTTAGTAGACTCTAATTCCCCAATTTATCTTGGTAGTAAACTCAAATTCACGCTTGTAGTAGCGGGTTCTGGAGACTCATTAGCTGAGGACTTGAGAATTAATTCCCTTTCTGAGAACGTACTACCTCAAGGATATTGGTTAGGTGAAGAGATGAAAAACTTGACACAACAAGAAGTAAGTACCGAACAGGTCCAAGACGCTATAGGGATGGGATCTCTTCTGGGCGGTGCAGCCCCGAGCGGTGCAGATACTAGTGAAGGGGGAGAAGAGCAAGGCAAAAATGAGGAAAGAGCTATTATCGGGAGGAGACTTTACTTTGAAGCTAGGAATTTAGATTATGATGATAATGCTCTCAAGTTTGAGATATCTTACGAGCTGGGGGATAGGGTAGTTCGAAGAGAGTTTGAGGTAGATTATCATATCCATCACTCTCCTGAAGTTATGCTCATCCAATCTGATCCTGTTAATGTGGTTGAAGGTAGCACAGCTACAATTTCTTTAGAAATAGCTAATGAAATGGAAGAGAAAGTCCAAGCAGTGAGGGTAAAACCTCCGGAAAATGTAGAAGTAACACCTAGACCTGTTTATTGGATAGGGCCGATGAGTCCTGATGAGTTCTTGCCTGTGGAGTTTAAAGTAGATACTAGTGAATTGCAAGATGAAGAAAATCTAAAATTCCGACCAGTTTACCGAGTTGGGGAGCAAAGCGTTACTGGATCCCCAATTTCTGTAAATGTAAATATAAAAGAGTCGAAAGATGCTCCCATTAAATATTATGTAGCAGTTTCTGTTGCTGTTGTAGCAATTTTGCTTCTATTATTTTGGTATAGAAGGTGATCCGTTTTGGATCCTTTAGAAGTTTTACGGATGGCTACTGACACCATCCAAGCGCACAAGTTAAGATCTATGCTGACTACCTTAGGAGTTTTGATTGGGGTCGGTGCTGTTTTGACCAATGTTGCAATGATGGGAGGGTTCGATCAGTTTTTCCAACAACAGCTATCTGGTATGGGGGCTAATTTCGTGCAAGTTCAGGCTGGAGATCCTTTTACAAGAGAGACGTCGGGAGGAGATATTCATTTCGAAGAACATATTTACGAATCACTAAGTAGACTTCCTCACCTCAGGGGTAGCACTGCTTCCAGAGAAGCTTACGGAACTATGAGATATAGGGGGGGTGAAGAGGGGGTGTTGGTTAGAGGTGTAAAACCGGGATATTTTGATGCAATTGGGACGGAGATTTTGGAGGGTTCTGAATTTGGTTCGCAAGATGAATTTGCTATGATTATAGGGCCTGAATTGAAGAATTATACTTTTGATAGACCTATGGCAATTGGATCTACTGTTGAGCTAAATTTGGTGTCGGCTGATGTTCAGGTTACAGAGGAGTTTAAGGTGAAGGGGGTGAAGGGTGGTGGTGGAGGAAGTATGTTTAGTTCGGCCGGTGGAATGATGAGTGTTGTTTTCATTCCGATTTCTACTATGAATGATTTGATGGGTAAGGAGGGGTATACTAGCATTGGTTTGTATGCTGAAGCTTCTGAGTATGTGGACAGTGTTCAAAAATCAGCTAGTACGACTCTTGACAGGCAGTTGAGATTGCCGCCTTTGAGAAATACTGGGGAGAAGAAAAAGGAAGAAGATACGGGTGGAGGGGGTTTTGCTTCTCAAGAGGCAATGGAGCAGAGGTCAGAACAGTTTCAATCTATGATGGGGGAAAGGGATGCTTATTCTATTATTTCTTCACAGGAAATCCTCGGCTTCGCTGAAGAGATAAGTTCGGCCATTGAACTTTTATTTGTAGGGATTGCTTCTATTTCTCTTTTAGTTGGTGGTATAGGTATTGCTAATATTATGCTTGTTACGGTTTCTGAAAGAACTCGTGAAATCGGTGTTATGAAGGCAGTGGGGGCTAAGAATTGGGATGTGTTAATGATTTTTCTGATAGAAGCAGGGCTAATAGGGCTGATAGGGGGTTCTATAGGCCTTGGCTTTGCGTTTGGTGCTTCGAAAACGGTAATTCCGCAATTGATAGGCTTTCCCGGTGTCATACCGTTAGAGTGGGTGGGGATATCTCTCGGATTATCCTTTGCAATAGGTGTATTGTCTGGTCTTTACCCTGCTTGGCGAGCGGCTCAAATGGATCCGGTAGAGGCTTTGAGTTACGAGTAAAAAGTCTAGTTGGGATATTTGTAGTTTTTAGCTTTGTTGTTTTTTCAGTTTGTAATTTTTATAATTCTAGGCGGGCGGTATAGATACTTTATTTTTTATTTTTGGAACCTAGTTCGTTATCGAAGGTTTTATTGAGAGGATTTAGATCGTTTGACTAGAAATGTTTTTTAATAATGAGTTTTAGAAATACGGCAAATTTGCCTGTGATGCCTTGATTTTAGGGAAAATTAAATATGTTTCTTTTATTTTTTAATAATAAAGACAGGTTCACACACTGTTTAGAAATGATTGGTAGAGGTAATTTATATGGTCGATTCTGTCTCCTCTTCCTCCCAAGAGGATGGGGGAGAAAAAAATAAGGAAGCGGGAAAGAATCCAGTTTTTCTTATCCATGGATATATGGGCTCCACGCTGATGCCATGGTGGAAAATTCTTGAATTGAGATTAATTGAAGCTGGTTATGAGGAAAATCTAATCCACAGAGTAGAACTTTCTGCTCCTTTACCAGGAATTGCTGTGAATTCACCAAAAGTTTACGCAGATAAGGTGAAAAACAAAGTCCAAAATATAAGAGAAATACCAAGAGAATACGTTAAAGAAATTTCGAATAAGATACGAGAAACTTTGAAATCTTCAGAAACGGTGGAAGAAGACATAGAGGAAAAAATTGGGGACATCGTAAGTACTTCAAAAAATGATATGGAGTCTATCCGATCCGATGTGGAAAAAATTTTGGACATTCCTAGAACAGATGCCGAGGATATAGCAGAAGATATTGAAGATATTCGGGAATCACATGGAAATAAGAAGGTAGACATTATTGCTCATTCGATGGGGGGGCTTGATGCTAGATGGTATATTGAGAAACTTGGTGGTTCTGAACATGTGGATAAGTTAATTACTTTGGGAACTCCTCATAATGGAACGTATTTGGCTTATCTTGGATTATTTACTTCTGGGGGTAGAGATATGATTCCTGGAAGTGATTTTCTTGAAGAATTAAATGAGGGACCACTTCCGGAAGAGGTAGATTATACTTCGGTTTGGAGCAATGGTGATTATGCGGTAATCCCTTCGGAAAGGGCAAAATTGGAGGGTGCGAAAAATGTCAATCCCGGGTTTTTCACTCATATCATGCTTATCTGGTCTGGTGAGGTTTTTAGAAAGGCTATTCTACCTGCTCTCGAAGGAGAGCTTTAAGTGTATATTTGGAGAAAATAGAGGATTTATTTAGTTTTCTTATTAACAACCGATGATTACTATGTTAATTGATTGGAGAGAGATTAGATACGATTCATTACTTTTTCTGTTTGGTGTCTTTTGTCTTTTAGGTGCGTTTTCTCCTTGGGAAGCAGCTGAGAACGCTTTATACAATGCTTTAGGGGTTTGGCAAGGAAAGTTTGCTTTCATTGGAAGTTGGTGTATAATTACTGCTGGTTTGACTGAACTGGAATTTATTGTAAAGATCAGTAAATATAGACCTTATAGTGGAAGCTTGTTAGGGTTTCTAGGGAGCGTTTTTGTTTTGATAGGTTCTATATCCTTTTATTTTAACGGAACTCTGGGGGCTAGTCATACTTGGGGTATTTACTTATCCATAATTTTTGGTTTTGGAAGCCTTTTTTTAAGCATAATGAATTATATTGAGTATCGAGAGGGTGGCGAAGTATTTCGAGCTGGTGGAGGTCTTCCAAGCGAATAGGGGTACCCCTATTTTTCCCCAATTTTTAGCTAAAACACCTATTTTTATGGAAAGGTTTAAAGGGCAGGGGAGAGAATTTAAAAAAGCGAAAATATTAATAAAGATGATTTTAAGGAAAAATAAAGGCGACTCAGGGGCCCGTGGCGCAGTCTGGCTAGCGCACCGGCCTTTTAAGCCGGCTGTCG
>CAZSNS010000044.1:12737-16762 GCA_964608515.1 Hadarchaeota archaeon (SeqCode) | reverse complement strand
ACGGTACGTAGTCTTCAAATGAACTTTTATCGAATTTTTCGATTATTTCCTCCGCTTTTTCTGGATTCATTTCTTTGAGAATCGGATAAATATACTCATTTTCCAATTTAATGTGTGTTGTGTGAACTCCTTGGAGTTCTGAAGCTTTTCTAAGAGCTTCAATTGGGTCGTATTCTTCTTTCAAACCAGATTCCAACGCAGTCAAGTAGTCGTAGATTCTCCCGTGTGATTTTTGTATGTAGGAAAGAATTTTTTCGTCAATTTTTGCTTCAATTGAAGGGAAAAGAGTTTCCTCTTCAAATCCGAAGTGTTTTTCATAAATAGACTTTAACTCTCTTACTCTTTTCTTAAGTTCAGACAATTCATCTTTCTCAAGATCACCAATTATTCCGAATTCAATATCCGTTATTTCTTCATGCTGTTCTAGAAAAAAACTCCCTATGTCTGTCATTATTTCTCACCCCCATCCTATTATTTTATTATCAAAAATTTAACCTTTCATCTACCCGACTTTTTAAAAAAAATATGAAGAAAAAGTAAATTTTAAAATCTAAGTAAAATTCTCACTAAAAACCAATTCTTTCAGAACGTCTACTCCTCCAGAATTCCACCACTCATCTTTCTACCGCCAAGACTTCTTCTTAATACTATTTTTTAAAAAATCAATATTTATTTATTGAAAAATTAAAGCAAGTTTTTAAATTTGCAAATCTAAGAAAGAATAGAAATAACTATGGAAGAAGTTGCCAAAGCAATGAAAATCATCACAAACCATGCAGGAAAAGTTTCCGAAAGATTAAACCAGACCGAAGTAGACGAACTAGTCAGAAAGATTCTAAATTCAGAAAGAGTATTCGTAGCAGGTGCTGGAAGATCTGGCCTTATTTCAAAGGCTTTTGCAATGCGTTTGATGCATCTCAATATTACAGTTCATGTTATTGGAGAAACAATCACCCCCAGTCTAAGAGAAGGAGACTTGTTCCTCGGAGTTTCAGGTTCTGGAGAAACGACCAGAGTAGTAAGCGCCGCCAAAACAGCAAAAGAATTAGACGCAAAAATAATTGTAATAACTTCTTATCCAGATTCAGTCCTAGGGGAATTAGCGGACCATGTTGTAAAACTGCCTGGAAGAATAGAAACTGCAGAAGAAAAAAGTTACACTGGGAGACAAATCACAGGAGAATACGAATCTTTAACTCCGCTTGGCACATTATTCGAAGTAACCGCTCTTACTTTCCTAGATGGGGTTATAGCGAGTTTAATGAAAGAGTTAGGTAAAAACGAAGAAGATCTCAGTGAACAACACGCAACAGTAGAATAAAAAAATAAAGGAACTACGGGACTTTCACTCTTTCACCGTTTCCAAAACACTCAACGCATCCCAAATTGTAGTTCGAGTATGAACAGGCATATTAGGATCATTACTTATTTCATCCAAAACAGAAATAGCGGCTGAAGCCTTTACTACAGGATCTTCATCTTCATTAAGTAAAGATTGCTTAGCCTCTTTTGCAGCTTTGCGAATGTTTCTTGGAACTGAAGTATCTTCTGATACCCGGTTCATTATCTCGGCTACTTGTTCTAACTTTTCTTCTTGTGAAGTCATTTAACTCCCCTCTTTTCATTGATAATCACTAATTCTTAACGCTAGAAAGGCTGATAAAAATTAGGGTTATATCAAAGAAATAAAAAGGTATTATTAATACTCTTAAAAAGGAGTTCCGGGAAGATATTACTTAAGGGTATAAAATGAAAAGAAACGAAATCTTAACCACACTAAAAAAAGCGGGAAAACCAATCAGTATCGGAAAACTATCAGAGAAAACCGATATCCCCATATCCAGTCTTAGGGTCGATCTTTATCGACTGCAAGAAGAAGGCGAAGTGGAAAGCAGAGAAAAAGAAGGGGAACTAAAATGGAAAATAAAGGTAAGTAAAACCGTCGAAGAAAAATACGACAAAATGTCCAAAAAACACACACCGTGATCGATAATTTGTTTTGGATAGAAATCATCAGAATCATAATCCCGGGAGCAATACTGGGAATAATTGTCGGAAGAATCCTAGCCAAAAAACCCCACTATTTACAGCTAATAAAACCCAAAATATGGAAAAAGAAAGCAAAAAAAGCAAATAGAGCTCAATGGATAAAACTATTCTCCCTCTCCATAATATTCGGCATATCCACCTACTTCATCGAAATAGAAGTAGGAAAATACATCATCTCGCTATTTGGCCCTCTATTATCAGAAGAAAATATTTTTACCACAATAGCTGGCGTTTCTCTTCCTCTATTATTAGCGTCCATAACAATCTTACCCATACTAGAGGAATGGATTTTCAGAGGAGTGTTACTTGAAGAAATCTCAAGAAAAAGCCAGTCGAAATGGGTGGGCCTCCTAGGATCAGCTGGATTATTCGCACTTTTTCACTTGTCTAACCCTGGTACCTATCCCGCAGCAACAATCTCCTATTTTATTGGAGGAATACTCATAGGTGGAGGATATCTAGCAGGAGGTTTGGGAGTTGCTGTTCTCGCTCACATACTTTACAACCTCATGCCGTTCATCCTCTACTTCGTTCAATAAAGATAGAAGGATAATTATGTCATATCGGACATAGGCATTTTTCTGAGTTCCTGACTCAACCAATCTTCTACTTTTAGCTTTTGGAAATCCTTAGCTTTTTTTATTCCCTTCAACTTCCTATAATTTTTAAAACCTTTAGCACTCGCATTAGGCATGTCAAATCCCACATTTTCTCTACTTTAGAACTTATAAACCGGTTATCGGGAGGGGTAACTAAAAGTAATAAAAATTAAATAAGTACAACGAAGAAACTAGGCTGGATTCAAATGGAAAACGATAGTCCTATAAATTTGGAAAACCTTCTCGGAAAAAAGATAAAAGTTCATTTAAAAGGAGGAAAAACCCTCCAAGGTTCACTCAAAAAAGTTGACGATTATATGAATCTAGTCCTAAAAAACGTAGAAGAAAAGAAGCAAAATGAAACGGTACAAAAATACGACATAGTAGTAGTGAAAGGCGGAAATGCAAGATCTATAACAAAATCAAACTGATTCAATACCCGTAACAGTTTCTAAAGACTCAAAAACCTTTTTACCTTCTTCCGTAATCTGGTAACCACCCTCATCACCCTCCATCACCAAATCCCTATCAGCCAACTCCTTTACATGATATTTTACAGGCCACCAATCATCAGACCCCAGAAAATCTTTAAGCTCTCTCACGTCAGATGAATCAGATTTTGCTATTTTTATAAAAAGGTCAAATCTTTCATCAACCTCTTCCAACCACCTAATATCGTCTTTTACTCCCATCTTATTCATCCCGTTTTTTTATTCGTTTTATTCCACTATAATGGAAGGGTTTTTTCTTTTTAATGCTTAAACTAGTTCGAATTTCTGATTGAATATTACTTTCTGATTATCAATATCTAAAATGGTAATCAGATGGTTTAATAGAGAAGAATTTCTTTTTAGGCTTCTCTAAGAGAATAAATAATCAGAGACAGCTATGTCGATAGCTAAAATAATCTTCCAGACCTATAAAAAATCTCTCGGAGGAAAAGATGAATAAAAACACTCTAGCTATCGGAATATTTCTAATAGTTTTAGGCTCAGTTGGACTTGCCGGAGCTATTGGACGATTTTTATTTATCCAACAACTCTACTTAGAAATAACCTCCGTCTATGACGCAATCTACTACACATATTGGACGAATATTCCAATCGCAATAATTCTAATCGGGACATATATTATCCAAACTACTAGAAAAGAACAACCTCCTCCGGAAGAAGCCGAAACAGAAGAAGAGAAAGAGGAACCCGAAAAACCAGAAGAAGAAGTAGAGATACCAGAACCAAAAACACCCGAAAAACCAGAAGAAAAAGAAGAGGAAGAACCAGAAGCAATAGTAGAAGAAAAAGAAGAGGAAGAAGAACCAGCAGAACCCGAAGAAAAGGAAGAACCAGAAGCAATAGTAGAAGAAAAAGAAGAGGAAGA
>CAZSNS010000044.1:0-12637 GCA_964608515.1 Hadarchaeota archaeon (SeqCode) | reverse complement strand
AATAGTAGAAGAAAAAGAAGAGGAAGAAGAACCAGCAGAACCCGAAGAAAAGGAAATACCAGAAGAAAAACCCGAAGAAAAGGAAGAACCAGAAGCAATAGTAGAAGAAAAAGAAGAGGAAGAAGAACCAGCAGAACCCGAAGAAAAGGAAGAACCAGAAGAAGAGGAAAAAAGCAGAAAAGAACTTTTGAAAGAACGTTTAACTTCTCTAGTCGAAAAATTCATCAAAACAGAAAGAAATCAAGCAGGGGTAAAAACGAACTTGCCGCCTGAAAAAGTAATAGGTCCTGTTGAAGAAGTTATTCGAGAAAAGAATAAAGAAAAAGAGATAAAAGCCGAGGTAAGAGGAAATAAAATATATTTAGTTAGAAAAAAGGAATAAAAAGAGAAAAATACAGAAAAGAAGATACTAATTAAATTTACTTAGCCAATCTTATTCTTCACACAGTTAATCCCTGTACACAGTAAAAATATAGTTAACTTAATCGAAATTATTAGTCAATTAGAGCGAAAACAATTTAAGTATATTAATTTTCTTAACCATTTTTACCCAAAAACCAAAAAATGGTACATTTTTATTTCTAAACTCCTAAACGTTCGAACTTAAAATTCTCTCGCGAGGTAAAAATTAGCCAGTATAATAATATTTCCCAGTCTTCTTTTGCTCTTCATCTAACCTACTTCCCGGCTTATTGACTCTCGGTCTACCCGTTCTGGGATCTCTTCTGAATGTCACTCCCACCTCTTCCAAGAACAAATTCATTCCTTTACGCATTACCAAAGGACCCCTAGCTTCCCCTTCTTCCCCTGGTTTTCCTCCGAATACGAGTAACCTGTCAGATAAGTAATCAATAGTTAAAACATCATGATCTACTATAAACGCGGCACTCTCCTTTCCTTCAATTATCCGCTTCACTGCCTTCGCCATCTTAAGTCTCTGCTCAACATCTAGATAAGCACTCGGTTCGTCTAATAGGTACAAATCAGCTGGTTCACCTAAGCAAGCAGCTATCACAGTTCTTTGCAATTCCCCTCCGCTAAGACTCTCTATAGAATTCTCCAACAAATCAGTAACCCCCAATGGCTCCAAAACTTCGTTTTTGAAATTCTGATTTAATTCGGAAAGACGATTGAAAAGAAATCCTCGAACTGAACCCTCAAAATCTACGTCAGGATATTGAGGTTTGTGAGCAATTTCCAAATCTAGATTAACCTCTCCCACAGTTGGTTCCAACTCTCCTGCAAGCATTTTAACATAGGTTGTTTTACCTGTCGCGTTCGGTCCAACAACCCCAACAATTTCACCTGGATAAACATCTCCTTCATCAACCTTCAGTTCAAAATCTCCAAACTGCTTTGTTAAACTAGGAAATTCAAAGTAAGGTTCCTTTCCCTTCTGAAATTCGGTCGGAGGTTTAGCTTCAAAACTTATTGACTCAGATCTAAATCGGACATTTTCCTCCTTCAAATACCCGTTCAAGTAAACATTAATCCCCTTACGAACTCCTCTAGGTTCTGAAATAACCCCATAAGCATTAGGAGTACCATATACAACCTGAACATAATCACACATATAATCCAAAGCAGCCAAATCGTGCTCAACAACAATTACCGATTTATCCTCTTCTGCTAACCCCCTGATAGCTCGAGCAGCGTTCAAACGCTGATAAATATCAAGATGCGAAGCAGGTTCATCGAAATAATAAAGATCCGTATCCTTTACAGAAGCTGCTGCAATCCCAAGTCTTTGCAACTCTCCACCACTCAACGCATCTATATCACGACCTAGTATGTCCTCCAGTTCTAATTTCTCTGCCAACTCCTCAGCTTTGCCTCTCTCATCCGTTTTATTCAATAATTCTCCAGCCTTACCCTCCACCGCCGAAGGTAAGTGGGTAATTGACTGTGGTTTATACGAGATTTCAGCAGAATCAATATTAGCAAAATAAGATTGTAATTCGGAACCTTTGAAGAATTCCTTCAGTTCTTCATCAGTAGAAGGTTCGAACTCACCCAAATTTGGTTGTATCTCCCCCGCTAAAATCCTCAACGCAGTAGTTTTCCCAATTCCATTTCTACCTATTAAACCTGAAACCTTGCCCTTCCTCGGAATTGGCAACCCATATAATGCAAATCCGTTTGGACCATATCTATGGATACATCTTTCCTCTAATTCTTCAGGTAGGTTAATGATATGAATCGCATCAAATGGACATTTATGAACACAAATCCCACAACCTTCGCATAATCCTTCTGAAATTATTGGCTTTCCATCCTCGTCCATCTCAATTGTTTCATCACCAACTCTAACTCCTGGACAAAAATCCTTACACTCATTTGCACATTTTTTCGGTTGACATTTTTCTCTATCTAATACTGCTATTCTTGGCAACACAGCCACCTGAACTGAGTTTATTAAAAGATTCTCACTTAAATTTCAGGTTCAAATCCACCATCTGAGGTTAAAATTCCGAAATAAAAACTGTATTTAAGATTTCAAAATAATAAATACGAAAAATTCGGCAAAAACAAATACCCAAGTCCCCACTCACTTCATCCACTTTTGAAAAATCACAATAACTGCTTAGAAAAAGAAGTATTGTAACTAAAAACCATTAAGGTTATTTGACCTCTTTACGATAGAGAGAAATATAAATCCTAACAAAGCCCTGTTGTATAGTCCGATTCCTATATCTCTCACAGTAAAAACTGAATGCAAAAACATCAAATTATCTGTCAAATCTTGAACCATTTTGCAAATATTTTTAAGTATGAAAACAAAGGGGTGATGGGTGACGAAATGACTTGGTGGTTAATGCTGGCCTTGAGGATAATCTTCGGAATTATTCTAGTTCTAGTAATCGGAGGAACGGGACTATTCGGTTATATAGCATGGAAAGCTAGAGCTCGCAAATGGAGTGGAGGAATGTTCGCAATAACGATAGTATCTATTTTCCTACTCTATTGGCTGATACTTTTCGACCCGTTTGACATAGTTACGTTGCCTATTGGACCTTAATTCCTCTGGTCAGAAAAAACGATAGAAACAATTTTTTATTTTCCAATCTTTTACTCAGACCAATGTTTGTCATTTAACTCTTGAGCACGCTCATGAAGCTTTACTCTTACATTATTCGCTGCTTCGGTGAATTCTTCCTGAGTATCAAAAGAGTCTCTAATCTTCTTTAAACGAGGTTCTGCAAAAATCTCAAAAGCGAGATCTATATCCTCCTCTTTAAGCGGCCCATCTTCAACTTTATCAACTAATAGTTCTGTCGCTTTTTCTATTATCCAATCAATATCTGTAGAACCCATATTCACCGAACCTATTTAGCTTTTCAAGTTTAATAAAACGAAACGGTGAAAAAGATGGAACTTTCCGAAGCGATAAAAAATCGAAGAAGTATTAGAAGCTTTAAACCCGATCCCATCCCAGAAAAAGACTTAACTAAAATTTTCAACGCAGGGAGATGGGCCCCCTCTTCCGGAAATACTCAACCTCTAGAAATGGTAATCATAAAAAATGAGAAAAGAAAGAAAAAACTCGCTGAAGCGGCCGGAGGACAATCGTTCATAGCTGAAGCTCCTATTGCGATAGTAGCGTGCGCTAACATCCCCAGAACAGCTGAAACGTATGGGGATAGAGGAAGAAATATGTACATTTTTCAAGATACCGCAACAGCAATACAAAATATCCTATTGAGAGCTTATTCACTCGGTTATGGAACATGTTGGATCGGTTCTTTCCACGACGAGGAAGTAAGTAAGGTTATTAAAGCTCCCGAATGGATTAGGCCTTTAGCTATTGTACCTATTGGAAGGGCTGATGAGGATCCGGAAGCACCGCCGAGGAGAGAGTTGGAGGAAATCACTCATGAGGGAACTTTTTCGGAAAATAATGAAGGAGTATAGGTTCGGGATTTAAGTGATTCAGTGAAAAGGGAAAGTCATAAAGGTAGTTTTTTTTATATATTCGATTGCTAAGTAATAGAGGGAGAATATTTGTTTAAAGAAATAAAGGAAGGAAGTAAAAGGAAGCTTCCATCAAAATATCTCAATGCCGTTGATGAAAAATTAGAGAAAATAGAAGACAGAATAGCGGCAGTAATACTATTCGGGAGTTTCGCTCGAGGCGATAATACAGAAATGTCCGATGTGGATCTACTAATCATTTTCAAAGATAGTGCCCCTGACGCTCTAGTTTCAGAGATGGATGGAATATTGACCAAAATGGAAAATAGGTATAATTATTTAGAGCAACCCGACGGCTTTTTGGAAAAATTAATCTATTCCCTCAAGAGAAAAACCGGAATGTATGTATCACATTTTGTTTGTAAAGAAGAAGACATACAGAATAGGGACTTCTCAAAAATATTTTCAACAGAAAGATTCTTATCATCTTTAATCGCTCCAGCCGACCTCGTTATGAATAATATGGGAGAGGACGGAATTGCTTTATACGGCAAACCTTTGAATAAAAAACTCAAACAACCAATTAGGATCAATTCTATAGTTAAAAGTTTACTTATGAACCTTTTGACTGCTCTTGGAAGTGCAGTTATAGCACCCTTTTATAAGAAAACCACGGAACTAAGCACAGAAGCAGTAAAATGGAGTCTGCTATCTATTCACCAATTTTTAACCCAAAGAAGTGGAGGGGTTAACGAAGCAATAAGTTTCCTAAAAGAACATGGTATTTATACTTCCGAGACATTAGAAGAATTTAAGTCTTTAAGAAACCGTTTGAGAGAGAACCCTCGTTTTATCTTCAAGGTCCCCCCTTTGATAATTAAACTACATTTGGAAGCGATAAAACATCGAGGATTGTAAAATGTTTCCCTCGGCTCATTTTTTCTCCACAATCATCCTTTATTTATTAATAGGAAATTTTTTTTCCCTACCACCTTATTCTCTATTCATAATGTTAGCTATAGGGGTGGGAATCGACGCAGATATTTTATTGAAAGAAGCGCATCGAAAAGCCGTTACTCATTCTATTTTTTTACTCTTGATTTCATTTCCATTTCTTCTTCTAGGAACTAGATACTTCTTGTTAGTCTTCGTCACTATAGGAGTTCACTTAATCATAGATTCGTTAGACTGGGAACTTTACCTATTCTACCCGCTTTCAGATAAACCATTTGGATTGAATATGCTCCAAAAAAACTCTAACTTAGAGCCTGAAGAAGATTCGATATTAGATTTTGTAAAATATTATTTCTCCAATAAAAAAATTCTAATCTTAGAGATAACCTTTGCCTTATTAGCCATCTTATTCTGGATTATATCTCTTATCAGAATTTAGCTTCCAACTAGACAAGATTTTTTAATCTTGAGTTCGAACTACACAGCGGAAAAAAATTACGAGGTCGAAAATTTGACAATAAATGAAGAAGGTTCTGGGAAACTTCTAGGATGGGAGGATCCAGACGAAGTACGAAAATGGATGCTCGAAAACAAACCCAAAGGACTCGTTGATAAGAGAAGCACAGTTAGCGAAGTAGTTGACAAATACATCGATGACGGTGATTTGATAGCCAGTGGTGGATTCGGGCATATTAGAGTTTCAATGGCAGTAATTTACGAAATAATCCGACAAGAGAAAAAAAATCTAGCGATGAGTGGTAAAACAGCGGTGCACGATATCGATGTACTCGTAGCGGCAGGTTGCGTGGACAAAGTTGAAGTAGCATACTCCTTTGGACACGAAGTCAGAGGATTATCACCAGCATCTAGACGTAGAGTTGAAAACGGAGATTGTGAAGTCGTAGCAGACATAAGTAACGCTGCTTATCAATGGAGATTCTTAGCGGCTATGATGGGAATACCGTTCATCCCGACTCGAGTAATGCTAGGAACTGACACATTGGAAAAAAGTTCAGCAAAAGTCATGGAAGATCCTTGGAGTGGAAAGCCGATTGCACTTCTACCAGCATGTTATCCTGATGTAGGGATAATTCATGTCCCTCGTTGTGATAAATATGGCAATGCACAAATCGACGGAATAGATGTAGAAGATATTGAACTCAGTGGAGCTTCAAAACGATTGATTATCACTACAGAAGAAATAATCGATAACGATAAGATAAGAGAGGAACCTGACAAAACTGTCATCCCATTCTATAACGTGGATGCAGTAGTAGAGACTCCATACGGTTCACACCCATGCCAGATGCCAGAAAAGTATTATTTCGACGAAGAACATATCACCGAATGGTTGAACCTTTCTCAGACGGACGAAGGAGTAGATGAATACTTAGATAAATACGTGTACGGAACAAGCAATTTTGAAGAATATCTAGAAGCTGTCGGAGGAGATGAGAAATTGAAATATCTAGAAAAGGTAGAAAACTTTGAAGAAAGCCCCATACACCCGTGGGCTGAAGAATAAGAGGTGATAAAACATGGATTATAACCAAGCTGAACTTCTCACATGTGCGGCTTCAAGAATCCTAACTGACAACAGTACCGTAATTGTCGGGACGGGGAGACCCCTTTTAGCAGCCATGTTAGCGCAAAAAACACACGCCCCTAACCTGATCCCAATATTTGAAGCTGGCGGAGTTGGCGCATCACCACCCGAACTACCGATTTCTGTAGGTGAAAGAGGAACGTTCTATAAAGGAGTTGCAGCAGGAAGCATGCATCAAGTAATGTCAGCAGGACAAGCCGGTTTCGTAGAGTACGGATTCCTAGGTGGTGCTCAAATAGACAAATACGGCAACTTGAACTCCACCGTCATCGGCGACTGGGAAAAACCAAAAGTCCGATTCCCTGGCAGTGGGGGAGCAAACGATATAGGATCATGGGCATGGAAAACCATTATATCTATCAACCAAAGCAAACAAAGCTTCGTAGACGAACTAGACTTCCTAACCACACCCGGTTATCTTTCAGGCCCCGGCAGTAGAGATGAAGCCGGACTTCCCGAAGATACCGGTCCTCACAAAGTCATTACCCAGTTAGGAATTTATGGGTTTGACGATGAAACGAAGAGGATGAAACTTGAGTCTATTCATCCTGGCGTTGATGAAAGCGAAATTCAAGAAAATAGTCAATTCGAGATTTTGATTCCCGACGATGTCGAAACCACTCCCGAACCCACTGAAGAAGAGTTGGAAATAATCAGGGAAATCGATACTGAAGGAATGATAATCTAGAGTTACCTTACCATCCGGAAAATAAAAACTAACCAAAATAGAAGCGGGCTAAAAATCCCGCCTACTTTTTTATTTTTTATTATTTTTTCAACCTAGCACCTTCGCGATCAATTGAAGTTTTCATTATTTGTTCTTCCTCAAAATAATTCAAGAACAAATCTTCCACTTCACTTAAGTCAGAAGCTTGGACTGGAGCAAATAACGCCTCGCCGAGCAAAACTGCGCTAGCACCCAGAGGGGATTTAGAAGAAATTTCTTTAAGAATTTCAATAAATTGTTCATCGAAAATACCTAACTCTAATGCAAAAGTTTGGGAAACCCTCATCAAATTTTCAATACTCATATTGGACAATAAATCCTCCAAAGCTTTATTCCCCAATTTTTTTGACTTTTCTCTAAAATCAGAAGATTTCAAAACACCCGAAGTTGATAAAGGACCGAATGTGCCACAAATAACATCCAAGTTTTTTTCTATCCTAATTTTTTCTAACCCACCATAAGGAGGAGCCCCTGGCTCAACCCCAACAACAGCACCGCCAATCATTTGAGGACCGACATCTCCCAAACCTGATTTACAAGTAACTTCCGCTCTATGAGCTATTGCTAAAATCTCGTCCCGAGTAATTCCTAAATCTAAAAGATCAGATAGCGCAAAAACCGCACCAAGCGTGCCAGCCCCACTCATTCCATACCCTGAACCTATCGGGGCCTGAACGTGGTGGTTTATTTCAATATGGAGGTCTTTATTTTCGGCTTTTTTTAGAATGTCATTTATCGCTGTTTTAGTAGTATCAGCGTTATTTTCTTGACCGTTTAGGTATATCTCTAGATTGGAGGATGAATTTCTGTCTATCTTTACTTGTGTTTTTACTCCGTTGGAAATGCATATGCCACAATTTCTTGAACCTTTTTTTAGAGGGTCTTGAGGTTTATCATGCATTTGAAAAAATCCAGATATGTGCCCTGGTACGAATGCTGTTTTTTGTTCCATTTTAAGGTCCTCATTCCTGCTCGACGAAATTATCTAGTATTTTGTCAGCTATTTCATTTTTTGTAGCTTTTATTTTTGTGTGAGTTGAGGGTGATAAAATTATTACTTCATTTGTTTCGGTTCTGAATCCTGATCCTGCTCTTTTCAAGTCATTGGCCACTACGAGGTCCAAATCATGTTTCTCCAATTTATCTTCAGCAGCCTCTTGAAGTTGCTCATCTGTAACATCAACCTCAGCTTTGAATCCTACTAAAAAAGTTTCAGAAGTCATTTCACTTGCTTTATCCAGAATTCCGGGTGTAGGTTCGAGTTCCGGACAAAATTTTTGAGTTCTTCGAACTTTTTTCTCAATTGGTTCTTCCGGTTTAAAGTCTTGAGGAGCCGCAGCACAGGCGAACAAATCATAATCTGTCTCACTGAGCTCTTTCTCCACCGCTTCCAACATTTCACCAGTCGTCTCCACTCTGACCGTCTCAACCCCAGCTGGTTCTGGTTCCGAACCTGGACCATAAACCAAAGTTACTTCCGCCCCCCTAGCCGCAGCAGCTCGAGCTATACAAATACCCATCTTGCCAGAACTTTTATTCGTTAAAATTCGAACCTTGTCAAGTTTTTCTATAGTAGGTCCAGCGGTTACTAGAATTTTTTGCCCATCCAAATCCTTAGGACTCGTAAGATTCATTACAAAACTCGAAATCTCCTCAACAGAAGGAATTTTAGCTTTACCTTCCTCTAACTTAGGTTCTAAAAAAGAAACTCCAACTTCTTTCAAATAATCCATATTCTTCTGAATAATATCATGAGAATACATCGATTCATGCATCGCAGGAACTATCACAATTGGCTTATCAAGACCCATAGAAACTGAAACAACCGAAGTCGGAGGGGTATCATCAATCCCGTTAGCAATTTTTCCAATAGTATTAGCAGTAGCAGGAGCAACAAGAATAATATCAGCCCACTGAGCAATATCAACATGTTCAACATCACCAGTAAGTTTAGAAACCACGGAATTACCTGAAGCCCAATTTAACATATCAAGAGTGATTAAATGAGTCGCCATCTCAGACATAACAACCCTAACTTCCGCCCCCTGCCGCATTAATTTCCTAGCCAACTCCGGGCATTTAACAGCAGCAACACTCCCAGTGATGCATAAAGCTATATTTTGCCCATCTAACTCGTCGCCTTCCGCACCGATAATATCTTTTGACGGATGCATTCTACCATCTAAGAAAAATGAACCAATCTTTAAAGGTTTGACTCAAAGACAAAACTTATCCATAATCTGAGATATTCTTCTCTTCCTTCTCAACATTACCATGAACATCAATCTCTCCATACCTAATCCGAATAGAAGAAATAGGATCACCATCATCAGCTAAAACCAACGGAATCTCCACAATCTCCAAAGGATTCAACCCCTTCTCCTCCCTAACCTCATTAATCTTCTCCGCACCTGACAAAGTTTCCTCACTAACAACAATAGCTTCCAACTCCGCATCCTCAGCAGCAGGGCCCAAAGGATCTGTAATAACTCTTATTTCGGCTCTGTCCAGCCAGTCGTTATTTTCCAGATAATTTTTCAATAAATCTTCTCTGTCTTCCAATGGTTGAATTCCAGCAGAATCTTTCTTTAGTTCCATCTTGTCTGAAACTATTCCGATTTGTACACATTCGCCTACTTCAAATGCCTTACTTATGATCGCTTTATGTCCATCGTGAAGGTAATCAAAAGTTCCTCCAACAGCCACTTTTTTATATGTCATTTACTCCACCACGGAATCTTCTAATCATGTTTTTGTAAATTTGCCCATCTTTATGGATTATTAACCCAAATATCTTTCGTATCGTATTTAATTCCCCTCTTATTAATTTCTGCGACAAACTCCACTGCCCAATTAAAAATAATAACTGAAATAATACCCCAAATTTAGATAAAAGGAGGGAGAGCTTTCAAGATATAAAACCTCAACATATGGAAATTATCCTTCTGTGGCCTTTTTTACTCTTCATCAGCTCTCCCAAATGCGCACCAAAGAAATTGTTTTTGTAAACCTGTTAATCTATTTTTTGTAAAATCTCAAAACAAATCTTTATGATTAAACCTCTTCGAAATCAAAAAATAGGAGTTTAGTAAGGAAATGATTCTTCCAGTTCGAAATCCTCTAATTGTTTTATAACTTTATCACGAACATCTTCTGGATCTGGTAAATCAGCCACTATTTTCCCATTTTTAATCAAAGGTTCTAATGCAGATTCTGTTTTTCCACCACATTTGGGACATTCCGGTTTTTCTTCATCTGCCAATTGTACTTTTATCTCTGAACAATCTTTACATCGCCAAGGTTCTTTCTTACCACTCAATTTTCCACGTTTAGCGGCATAATTACCCTCAACCTCTACTATATCCATAGCCAGATCAAGAACTGGTGCATTTGTCACAGAGGTTCCGACACCAAAAGATTCCGCTCCCGCCTCAATCAAAGGAGGAATACTATATTCATCTAACCCTCCGGAAACAACAATATCAACATGTTCAAATCCTCTAATGTCCAACTCCCATCTAATTTCTCTAATTAACTCCGAAAAATCACCCTTTCTAGAACTAGGAGTGTCTAGCCTAACACCATCTAATTTTTCTTCAAGTGCTTCAGCAGCTTTGATCGCCTCCTCCTTCTCATCAGAATAAGTATCAACAAGAGCAATTCTAGGCACATCCTCAGAAACATCTTCATCAAAAGCAGTCCACGCTTCAACCTGATCCCCAAAAACAATCATCAACGCATGAGGCATTGTCCCCATAGGTTCCTTCCCAATCTCCTCAGCCCCCGCAATACTAGAAACACCATCAAAACCACCGATATAAGCCGCCCTATCCAACATAGGAGCCAAAGCCGGATGCATCCGCCTAATTCCAAAAGCCAAAGTATCCTTATCCCCAGCAACCTTACGAACCCTAGCAGATTTAGTAGCAACTCCAGAAGCATGGCATAACAAACCTAACATCGGAGTTTCCAAAGAACAAAACGCACCATAAGCACCCTCGATCACAAGCAAAGGAACCCTAACACCATCACAATCATAAGGACGAAAAACAGTCCCCTCAGGAATACTCCAAACATTAACCGGAACATTCTCAAAAAGCGAAGCAACCTCATCAAGGCCAGCCAAAACACCCCAAGGCCATTCTTTAGGAAGAGAGCCCGAAGTAACTTCTGCAACAACTTCTCGGTCGGACTTTCCTTCGGATTCTAAGATTTTTTCTGTTCTTGCAAAGTAAATGTCTGTGGTTTTTCCGGATTTTATTTCGTCTTCTGAAGCTATGTGAAATTTTGTCATCATCATCACCATTCTTCTATAATATCTTCATAGTTCTTGATAGTGGCTCCATAATTTTCTTCAATAAATTCTAGGGATTTTTCATGTTCTTCATCAGAAACATCTTCTACTGCCCCCATAGGCACTATAACATCGTATCCTCGATAAAAAGCGTCAGCCGAAGTATGTTGAATACAAATATGTGTTAATACGCCAGTCAAAACTAATCTTTCTACTCCTAATTCTTCAAGTAAAGATTCAAGTTTCGTATCATAAAAAGCGCTATATTTGCTCTTTTCTATTTTATAGTCATCTTCCTCCGGTTCCAATTCGGGAATAACTTCACACCCCTCCGTACCCGAAACAGCGTGCTCCCCCCAAATTGAAAATTCATGATCCCCCTCAGAATGAGTATCACAAGTATATATTATCGGTTTATCCGAAGAGCGAGCAGCTTTAATAATTTTTTTTATATTTGGGACTATTTTTTGGGCTCTTTCGTTCTCAAATTCTCCGGTCACAAAATCATTAATCATATCTATTACGAGAACCGCGGTGGTCATTTTTTACCTCCTGTGTTGGTATTATTAACTTCATTACCCATTTTTATCGATATTTCCTTTTACGAATCCGAAAGATTAGATTTTCTTCTGCCAATTGCAAGGAAATCTTCACTATTGGGTATTTTTTCCACTCTTAAAGGTTTTAAATCAGCTGAAATCATCCAATTCTTAACCTCATCCAGTGAAAAATTTTTCCTAAGAACAGTTAATATAACTTCACCGTCTTCCTTAACTACCCTCGAAATTTCCTCTAAAGTAAAAGCAGGATCTGGCATATTTTGTAATAAGGTTAATGAAACTACCATCTCAAATGATTGATCCTTAAACGGCAGTTTATCAGCATCCGCACACACTAAAAAAGCCTCATCGGAACGATTTTTAGCCTTCTTGAGCATGTTTAAGGAAAAATCTACAGCAACCACTTCATCTGCAAATTCGGAAAATTCTTCCAGAAAGAACCCAGTTCCACAACCTATCTCTAATAAGCGAGGAATATTCTCAATAAAATCAGAAACAGCTTGAAATTTTCGAGACTGTATTTCCCGATATCTTTTATCATAAGTTTCCACTGTAGAATCATACCGATTTTTCAATTCTCGTTT
>CAZSNS010000043.1:0-16924 GCA_964608515.1 Hadarchaeota archaeon (SeqCode) | reverse complement strand
GCCTTGTCTCAGTCTCCATCTCCGGGCTCCCCCTCTCAGGGCCCGTACCCATCTTTGGCTTGGTGAGCCTTTACCTCACCAACAACCTAATAGGCCGCAGTCTCATCCTTAGGCGCCGGAACGTTTCAGCGAGGGACTTTCCAGAGCCCCCGCCTATTCGAGATTATCCCCAGTTTCCCGGGGTTGTCTCGATCCTAAGGGGAGATTGACCACGTGTTACTGAGCTTTTCGCGGGGCAGCCGAACTGCCCTCCGCTAGCATGGCTTAATCCGACTCCCAAAGCGGTAGCCTCCGGCAGAATCAACCGGAATTGGTCATTCGACCGCAGGATAGTAAAAAATGACGGAGGATTGTCCGCTGTATAGAGGAGTGATTAAGGGTGTCAGACTTACTTCGGACCCGAGCTCTTCCGGTAGCCCGGCATGTTCAGGTCCACATTCACTGTTCCCATACCAAGAGCAAACAATCTTTCATCGCAAGGCAAAAAAGCCTTTGCTCAGATCGACGCCGTCGTTAGAGTATGGGGCAATTTACCTTTGTTGTCGTGCTACTACTTAAAAGTTTCCTGACTTTTTAGGTTTAGGTAAAAAAGAAGGCGTTGTTGAAACAAACAGATAGATTCAAGACCTTAAATCAAGCTAAAAAAGAAAATTCAAAAGATAGTATTTTTATCCACTATTATTCTGAAATAGTTGTTTCTACTTCCTGCTCTGATTCCTCTTCATTAACAGATCCCTCACTTACTCCTTCTTCAGAAGTTTGTTCGGAAACATCTACCGTTTCTGATTCTTCAACTTCTCCAGATTCTTCACTTCCTTCTAACTTCTCAGTTTCATCCAACTCTTCTAAATCTTCACTTGGTTCCTCTTCAACCTTCCTCAAACTATTTCTAATATACCTAAGAGAGTTCAGACTAATCTCTGACAAATCTTCAAAATAACCAGTTGCATCATCCATAGAGGGAAGCGCTTCAAGGTCAGCTTCTACGTCCACATCAATACTTATGGAACCCTCATCAGAATCAAAGCTTACTTCAATTTTACTCAAGTTTTCACCTCCTCTATCTTATTACACACCAACCTTAATCAATTTAATAGAAATAAACCGAAACAAACAAGACTGTCCATTACTAAATCGTTGATAAGTAATAGCAGTTAAAGAAATACCCAACTTACTAAGAACTCTTAACTTTCTCATTAAATTTATAATCAGCAAGTGAGACCATAACGTCGGAATCATTTTTCGGACTAACTTTAATTTCAAATTCAAATCCTTTATTTGCCAATTTTGAAAGGTTTTTTATAGCCGTATCAAACTCTTGCTTAGCTTTTTCCAAATCCTCTAAATCTTCATGTTCGACTTCTTTCAAGGTCCAGCCTCGTAAAAGACTATCCTTTCTAAGTTAGTTAAGAGTTTCGGAAAAAATTAGAAAAAATCTAATTCGGATTATTTATCCAATAGTTTGAAGTGTTTAATGTCATGAATGCTACCGTTTCTATCCTCAGCAAATACAGCTTTAGCTCTCATGCCTACTTCTATTTCGCTTTCTTCTGCGATATCACATTTATGAAGCAATTTAGTGTCCGCACCATCTAATTGGATCATTATATCCGGTCGAGGTATATCTATATCTTCACCAGTGTTAGGGTCGATGTACGGAAATCTCACTACGGTGTATGCTCTAATTGTCCCTTCCGTTCCAACCTCTTCCCAATCATCCATTTCAACGAAACAACGAGGACATACACTCCTAGGCGGGACATAAACATTTTCACAATCAGGACAACGTATGCCCATTATTCTCTTATTATCTCTCAATTCTCGAAAGAACTTAGACCATACCTCACCAACAGACCAACCATATGGATACCACGAATCGCCTGAAGTTATGGTCAGGAGCTCTTTCTCTTCTTCACCTTCTTCACTCATTTAATCACCTCGGAGACGATCCTAAAACCATGACATCAGACCACCAACATCCACCAAACCCTGTAGCAAGGGCTCTATCGACATCAGGAACCTGACGATCTCCAGCTTCACCCATAACTTGCATTGCAGCTTCACCTATCCGAATAAGACCAGTAGCTCCAATTGCATTAGTAGAAATAACTCCGCCTGATGGGTTTATCGGCAAATTCCCATCCATATCGAAAAACCCTTCACGGTTTAATCTGGCGGACTCGCCTCTATCACAAATTCCAATATCCTCCACCCACATCACACCCGCGGGAGAATTAGGCGTATATAACTCCATGACATCAAAATCCTTTTTGGGGTCATCGATACCAGCTTTCTCATATGCATCTCTAGTAGCCTCTCCTAAAGTAGGATGCTTCCTAAGAGGAGGATCACCTATATGAGTCCAATCGTGCCTAGTAGAACAAGAATGAACCCACGCCGGTCTCTCGGAAATCTCTTTAGCTTCATCTTCGGCAGCGAAAACAACAGCGCAAGCTCCATCAGAGGTTGGACACATGTCTAGTCTCTTAATTGGATAAGAAATCATTTGTGATTCCATGACATCTTCTACTGTGGTTTCTACCTGTAAGTGAGCATGAGGATTATTCAAAGCATTGTTGTGTTCCCTTGCAGCAAGTATCGCAAAATCTTCCTCCGTCGCACCATACCTATCCATATAATCGCTAGCCATCGCTCCAAGAGGACCAATAGCTCCAGCGAAGTGATCTCTTTCAAGCCAAGGGTTTGAACAAGTTGCAATTGCGGCTTGCGTATCCGATTCTGAATTTTTCTCCCAACCAATAGCTAGAACTTTATCGAAAAGACCTGAAGCCACATGATAATAACCATTTATCCCGATTGTAGTTCCTGTAGTGCCACCAGTAGTCAATTTCATCACCGGTTTCATCAAACCTCCAATACCTCCCGAGCTATACGTATCAACATAATTAATGCTCTCAAAATGATCCATATTACCTATCACAATAGCATCTAACTCGTCCTTCGTAATCTCTGCATGCTCTAAAGCTCTCCGAACCGCTTCATTAATCAATTCCCTATCATTTACATCCGCACGGTGCGAAGCATGGTCCGTTTGGCCAACTCCAACAATACCTACATCTCTAGACATGTTTAATCACCCAACATTATTACACAGTGAGACTGACCACACGGTCCGTTAATACCATGTGCTAAAGCATTATTAACATTTTCAGAAACTTGCCTATCTCCTGCCTCCTCTCTAATTTGAAGACAAGCTTCAGATACTCTAGCCATTCCAGCCGCTAGAACTGGATGAGAAGAAATCACCCCTCCTGAAGGATTAACAGGAATCTTCCCATTCATTTGAGTTTCTCCACTATCTATCAACTTGCCACCTTCTCCTTCTCCACAAAATTTCAAGCCTTCATACCACATTAATTCCTGATAAGAGAAAGCATCATACAATTCAGCTACATCAATATCTTCTTTGGGATTATTTATCCCCGCCATATCATAGGCGTCTTCCGCAGCTTTCCGGAGAGCTTTAACTTCTGATAAATCTCTGTCTCCCAAATAATATGAATCCACACATTGTCCTATCCCTTTAATCCAGACAGGGTTTTCACTGATCTCTTCAGCTTTATCCTTCTTTGCTAGAATGGCAGCGGAAGCTCCATCCGATGAGGGGGAAGAATCCAAAAGTTTAATTGGATCTGCTAAAACTCTTGAATCCATCACATCTTCAACATTAATGTCTAGAGGTAAATGTGCATATGGATTGTTTTTTGCATTGGCATGGTTTTTCACAGAAACTTTAGCACATTGTTCTTCAGAAATATCCCTTCTTTCCATATATCTTCTGGCTTGCAAAGCTGAAGAAGAGATAGCATCTAAACCTATCTTCCTTTCAAAAATAGGATCGAACATAGCATTGGTCACAATATTGGGGTTTGTCTCAGAAATTTTCGACCTGGCGACCACCAGAGTCGTATCAAATTCTGCCAAAGTTCTCATATATCCTAGTAATATTCCAGAAGTGCCATCATCCTCCGTTGTAGTAACATCGGTTTTCCATGACCCACAAGCTTCCATATCAGCCATGCTTGAGATGGTTCTCCCATCCCAAAAGTCATTTGAAACTGTTACTATATTGTCTATCTCGTCTATTGACATTCCGGCATCTTCTAGAGCCTTTTCAGTTGCTTCATATACTAAATCTGAGTAGGTTTGTTCTCTGTTCTCCCCCTTGTATTCGGTCTGACTAACTCCAACAATACCTACATCTTCCATTTTATTTCACCGGTTTGAAATGTTTGATGTCTAAAATATTCCCCTCTCTCTGGGATTCGTCTTTCAATACAGCCTTTACTCTCATTCCAGTCTCTACGTCGTCAGAATCAACTTCATCTATAATGTGAGTGAAATAAGTATCAGCACCTTCAAGATTTATAATTCCATAAACAATTGGGGGTTCCTTTGGTTGTATTAGAGGTTCTTCATAATTAACCACAGTATAAGTAACCAATTTCCCCTCTTTTTCCACCTCAACCCATTCAGTTAATTCGTCAAAACATTGCGGACAAGTGTTTCGAGGTGGGAGATAAGTTTTATCACAATTAGTACATTTTGTAGCGGTTATCTTTCCTTTATCTCTAAGGTTAATGTAAAATTCACTAGCACATTCCCCGGCATCCCATTCGTAGGGGACATTCACACCAGGAACACGAGCGTCAAGAATCCCTGATTCCTCTTTTTCACTCAAGCGAATTTCACCTAACCACGATTTGTTAACAGGGAGAGAATTTAAACTTTTGCCCCCGAAATTTATAAAATTCTTTAAAATATTTGATAACTATTTTCGAATTCAAAAATCTTAAAAAATGCGCAGTATTAAAACGGTAAAACTATAATTAAACTATATAATTACGAAATACCCTAAAATGACCCTCGGGAGGAATATACTTGGACGATGATAATGAAGACCGAATAGCAGTCTTCGTTTGTGAATGCGGTCTTAATATAGCCGGTGTGTTAGATTGTGAAGAATTAGCAGAATATTCTAGAAACTTACCTGAGGTTGATATTAGTAAAGTCGACAAATACATGTGTTCCGACGCCGGCACAAACATGATGCAGGAGGAAATAGAAGAAAACGATATAGATAGAGTGGTAGTAGCCTCTTGCACTCCAAGAACCCATGAACCAATTTTCCAAGAAACAATAGAAAATGTCGATATAAACCCATACCTTTTCAGCTTAGCTAATATTCGAGATCAGAACTCATGGGTACATGCTCATCAGGATAACGAGGAAGCAATGCAAAAAGCAAAAGAAACGATTAAAATGCATGTCGAAAGGGTAAAACAATTAGAACCTCTTGAACCTATAGAAGTTGACGTAGGAAAAACAGCAATGGTAATTGGTGGAGGTGTAGCCGGAATAGATGCAGCAGAACGTTTGGGAGACAATGGTTTTGACGTTTATCTAGTAGAAAGAGCACCAAGCATTGGCGGGAGAATGGCCGCTCTCGATAAAACTTTTCCAACTATGGACTGTTCTATTTGTATTTTAGGTCCTAAGATGGTGGAGGCTAATAGGCATCCTAATATTGAGATTCTTTCTTATTCTGAGATTACTAATGTTGAGGGGTGGATCGGTAATTTTACTGTTCATTTGACTAAGAAACCTAGATATGTCTCAAAAGATTGCACCGGGTGTGGATCGTGTGCAGATGTTTGTCCTGTTAGTATTCCGAATGATTTCGAGGAGGGACTTGATGTCCAAAATGCTATCTATAAGCCTTTTCCTCAGGCGGTTCCGGACCAGTATTTAATTGATATGGATTATTGTATTGAGTGCGGAAATTGTATTGAGGCATGTAAAGAAGAAGGGCCTGATGTGATAGATTTGGATGATGAGGCTGAGGAGTCCACGTTGGAGGTGGATACTATTATTGCTGCGACTGGTGCTGATCCGTACGATCCTTCTGAGAATAATGATTTTGGTTATGAGAGTTATGATAATGTTGTAACTACTATGGAGTTGGAGAGGCTTGGTTGTGCGAGTGGGCCGACGGGTGGTGATATTGTTCGGAGGTCGGATGGTGAACATCCTGAGAGTATTGCTTTTATTCAGTGTGTGGGTTCAAGGAATGAGACTGAAGAGGGTGCGGCTTCTTATTGTTGTCAGATTGGTTGTGATAATACTTTGAAGCTTTGTTTTATTTTGAAGGAGCATCTTCCAGATATAGATATTGATGTTTTTTATAAGGATATGCGGAATGCTGATGAAGAATTGTTTAGGAGGACTAGGGAGATGGGTGTTAATTTTATCAAAGCTTCTCCGTCCGAAGTTAGAGAGGATCCGGAAACAAAGAACATCACAGTGGAGTTTGAACATATAACTCTTGGTAAGAAGATGGAGAAAGAATATGACATGTTGACTTTAACCACTGGTCTTAAACCATCCGAAGGGACGAATAAAGCAGATGATGCTTTACCTCTTTCAACTGGTGGAGAAGGTTTCTTTACTCCTGCCCATCCAAAATTGAGGCCCGTGGAAACTTCTCAAGATGGAATTGCTATATCAGGGACTTCTGTTGAGCCTCAAAGTATTCATAATAGTGTTTCGCAAGCTAGGGGAGCGGTTGGAACGGTTACTCCTCCCATGGTTAAAGGAAAGTTCACTAAAGAACCCGTTACTTCTGAAATTGATCAAGAAGCGTGTGTGAGTTGTGGTTTGTGTGAAAAGTATTGCCCATATGGAGCCATCCAAGTGGAAGAAGGTGAAAAAGCCAGAGTGATTAAAGCTAAGTGTAACGGTTGTGGGATTTGTGCTGCTGACTGTCCACAAGACGCTATTCAGATTAACCATTTCAAAGAATCACAAATAAACGCCCAGATTGAAGCAGCTCTTGAAAATAATCCGGAAGAAAAAATAATTTGTTTCATTTGTAATTGGTGTTCCTATGCAGGAGCAGACTTCGCCGGAGTTAGTAGAATAGAGTACCCCCCTTCAAGTAGACACATCAGAGTCATGTGTTCAGGCATGGTGGATACAGATTACATTATCAAAGCATTCAAGGAAGGAGCCAATCAGGTTCTAGTTGGAGGTTGTCATCTCCCCTCCGACTGTCACTATATGCAAGCTGGTAACTTTAGAGCCAAGGAACGTATCGACATATTCAGGAAAAAATTAGAAAATATTAACACAGAAAGGTTGAGGCTTGAGTGGGTCTCCGCTACCGAAGGGCAAAAATATGCCGACATAATCGAGGAAATGGATGAAAGGATTCCGGAATTCAAAGAAGAGGCCAAAGAAACTCCCGAACTCTTGGAAGAAGATTAACTTGTCTAAAAGGTTGGAAGAATGAATGTAACGAGAAACGAAGGAAAAGAACGTAAACGAAATATAGGAATATTTTATCTTACTGAATGTAGCGGATTTCAAAACGTGGTTTCTAATTTTAGGGATAGATTTCAAAAAATCGTTGATGTGATTTCTGATTCTCCAGAAGAATCAAAGAAGCTTAATGAAGGTAGAATCAATATCGCTCTCGTAGCTGGTCAAGTAACAACTCAAGAGGATTTGGACAAGCTCGAGAAAATTAGAAAAAACTCAAAAAATTTAGTAGCCGTGGGAACTTGCGCCTGTGAGGGTATGCCGACTGCAGTTGAGGAATATGGTACCGAAAGGAATGAGGAGGAGAAGAGAATTAATATGAAATCAGAGACTGTTACTGTGTCTAATCCTGGACCTTTGTCGGATTTTGTGGAGGTTGATTACTTTATTAGAGGATGTCCGCCTCGAGGGGAAGACATTCTATATTTCACAAATAAATTCGACGAGGAGGGTGTGAATAAAAACGAAGAACTCGAGATTCCTACTATAGAATATCCTAATGAGACTGACTTAGATTCTATAATAACCCTTGATCCTGAGAAGTGTATATTATGCAGAAGATGTATCACCATTTGTAATGATATATTAGGTGTACACGCTATTGGGGTTTCAGAAAGAGGACCCAGCTCTAGAATTTCAACATCCTTCGACATGAGCTTAGACGAAACTGATTGTATTTATTGTGGACAGTGTATTTCAAATTGTTCTGTAGGGGCCTTTGACAATGTTTCCAATGTTGAGAACTCTCTAGAAATATTGGAGGACGAGTCCAATTATACTGTCGTGGTTATAGATCCTGTCGCACTCTCATCAGCGTTTTCAGTCATTTCTGACGAAGAAAATAGCTTTAAAAATTTGCTTAAGGGTATGATTTCCATTTTAAGAGATATGGGAGCCGATAAAGTTCTCAATTATCGAGCTTACGAAAATTTATCTGCAATAGCTCATGCCGAGGCGCTTGAAAAGAGCGATGGTAATATGATCGTTTCCTTCTGCCCAAGCGGGAACGATTATATTGAGGAATTCCACTCCGAATACGAAAATAATATTGAAAGTAATATTTCACCTGAAGCTTTCCTTTTCCAAGACTTGCAAGATTTGGATGAGGAAGATTTGAAAGTTTTATTCATAACGCCTTGCTTAGCTCAGGGAAAAAATCAGGAATTCGATTCCGTATTGTTCGCCCGGGAACTTCCCGAATTCTTCAGAAGTCAAAACTTGTGGGTAAGTAACACTATCGGTGCGGATGATAGTTTCGATAATGATTCAGATATTGGACTGGTTTCACCTTTTGATGATGATTTTGACTATGCCTTCTCCCCATATGTTTTGAATATAGCTCATAATATCGAATCGAGCGATTCGGATATCGTGTCCAATTTAAATTCCCCGGAAGAGGGAGTTATCGAGTATAATCTGGATGGAGAAGGGAATACTTTTTCCGGTCTTATAGTAAGTAAACTTTCGAAAATTGGAAAATATCTGGATAGCGGAAAGGATTACGATATTATAGAATTAACTCCTTGTCCAAAAGGTTGCCTCACAGGCGGTGGGCAAAACCCTACTGTTTCAAAAAACATAGCTGATGAAAGAAGAAACATTCTGAAAGAGTTAGGCTTAGAGCAAACACC
This sequence comes from Hadarchaeota archaeon (SeqCode), assembly GCA_964608515.1. Classification (GTDB taxonomy): domain Archaea; phylum Hadarchaeota; class Hadarchaeia; order Hadarchaeales; family JAGGTB01; genus CAYLJV01. The sequence goes on along the minus strand of CAZSNS010000043.1, from coordinate 7,952 downwards.
TACAATAAAATCGATATCTCGCCTAAGAAAGTTTTACCAAGACAAGACGGAGGAATGAAAAATGGATGAAAAGTTGGAAGATAACTATAAAGAAATAATCGACAAAATTGTGGAAAAACATTCGGAAGATAAAAGCGAATCTAAAATACCGATACTCCAAGACGTTCAAAAAGAGCTAGGGTACGTTGGAAAGGAATATATTAAGTACATATCGAAAAAAACAGGTATTCCATTCAAGGAACTCCACGGAGTCGCCACCTTTTACACACAATTCAACACTGAGCCAGTGGGAAGACATACTATACAAATCTGTGAAGGAACTTCCTGCTACATCATGGGAAACAGGAGAAACAAAAAAAGACTCAAAGACATTTTGAATATCGAAACCGGAGAAACCACCGACGACCTCCGCTTTACTTTAGAATCCGTAAGATGTCTCGGATGTTGTGCACTCTCCCCAACCATTAAGATCGACGACCAAACTTTTGGAAGAGTTAAACCTGACCAAATAGAAGATATTCTTAAAAATTACGAATAATACAGGAGTGAGAAAATGAAGATTACTGAATTTAAAGATTTGGAAAAATTGGCCGAAAAGGGAAAGCAGAGGATGCGAGAGCCGGAAAATAGAATAATTTTAGGATATGCTACCTGTGGAATATCGGCCGGGGCAAGAAAGATAGAGGAGAAAGTTCGAGAGGTTATATCAGGTCAAGATTTCGACGTCGAATTGGCTAAGGTTGGATGTATCGGATTGTGTCATTTGGAACCTCTATTAGACATTCAAACTGAAGGCATGCCTAGAGTTACCTATGGTAATTTGGAGCCGGAAAAGGTTCCTCGGATAATAGAGGAGCATCTTGGGGAAAATGAACCGGTGAAGGAGTGGGCTGTAGCTCAACTTGATAATGAGCTTTCAGCTCTCGATATGAACTTTCCCAATTTTTCTAGATATGAAGACATACCTTCTTATGGCGATTTGAAGTTTTTAGAAGGTCAGGAGAGGATAGCGATGAGAAACTGTGGGATCATAGATCCTGAGTCTTTGGAGGAATACGCTGGGCGAGGAGGGTATAAATCTGCGTTTAAAGCTCTTAATGATTTGAGTGAAGAGGAAGTAATAGAAACAATCTTAAAATCCGATTTGAGAGGTAGGGGTGGTGCTGGCTTCCCAACCGGAAAGAAGTGGAATTTCGCAAGAAACGCTGATGGAGATCCAAAATATGTGATATGTAACGCCGACGAGGGGGATCCTGGAGCTTACATGGACCGGGCTATCCTAGAAGGGGATCCTCACTCTGTTCTTGAAGGCATGATAGTGGGATCATATGCGATGGGTGCTTCAAATGCTTACATTTATGTTAGAGCCGAGTATCCTCTGGCAATAAAAAGATTGGAAAAAGCAATTTCTGACGCGTATGAATATGGCTTACTTGGGGAGAATATTTTTGGTTCTAGTTTTTCTCTCGATATTGAGATAAAGAAGGGTGCTGGTGCATTCGTCTGTGGTGAAGAGACTGCTTTAATACATTCAATAGAGGGAAAAAGGGGAGAACCCAGATCCAGACCACCTTTTCCTGCAAATGAAGGGTTGAGAGGACAGCCAACGAATATTAACAATGTCGAAACTTGGGCCAATGTCCCAGCAATTATATCGGAGGGGTCGGAATGGTTCTCTTCAGTTGGCACTGATAATAGTGGCGGTACTAAGGTTTTCTCTCTAGTAGGGAAAATTGATCGAACAGGGTTGGTTGAAGTTCCTTTCGGCACAAAGCTGAGTGAGGTGATTTATGAGATTGGTGGTGGGACCTCTCCCAATAAGGACTTTAAAGCTGTACAAACTGGCGGTCCTTCTGGAGGGTGTATACCGGCGGAACATTTGGATGTTGAAATAGATTATGAGAACTTGGACGAGCTTGGATCGATAATAGGTTCTGGTGGGATGGTGGTTATGGATGAAGATGATTGTGCGGTCGACACAGCCAGTTATTTCCTTAACTTTACGGCTTCCGAATCTTGTGGACAATGCACACCGTGCAGGGACGGTCTCAGACAAATGCTTACTGTCTTGGATAAAATAAAGAGTGGTGAGGCTAGCGTAAAAGATATTGATTTATTGGAAAAATTAGCCAAACACGTACGGGATTCTTCTCTTTGTGGGCTTGGTGGTACAGCTCCTAATCCAGTTCTCAGTACTTTAGATTATTTCCGAGATGAATATTTAGATCATATAGTCGATAAAAGATGTCCAGCAGGATTATGCAGAGAGCTAGTTCCCGCTCCCTGTAGAAGCGGATGTCCAGCCGAAGTGAACGTCCCGGTATACGTAAACCATATCTCCAACGGAGAATACGAAGAGGGACTTTCAGTGCATCGGGAAAAAAATCCATTCCCCTCTATTTGCGGTCGCATATGTCCTGCATTTTGCGAGGACAAATGCCGTAGAGGAAAATTCGATGACCCGGTTGCAATCCGAAACCTCAAACGGTTTATGGCGGAGCAGGAAGAAAACGGCTGGAACCCTCAAAGGATAGAAAAAGAAAAGCCACAATCAGTAGGGATTGTAGGAGGTGGTCCGGCAGGACTCACAGCCGCTCTCAGATTGGCGCAAGATGGTTTTGACGTTTCGGTTTATGAAGCAGGAGAGGAACTTGGTGGAATGTTGGTTTGGGGTATACCCGATTATCGTTTACCTAAGGACGTGATTAGGAAGGAGATTGAATCTATCGTGAGTATGGAGAATGTGGAAGCAAATACTAACACTTTGGTAGGGAGTGACATATCTTTAGATTCTCTTGAAAAAATGCATGACGCGGTTCTCATAGCTGGCGGTGCCTCAAAGGGTAGAACTCTTGGAATTCCAGGAGAAAATAATGAAAATGTGTTTGCTGGTCTCGACTTACTGAAAAAGCTCAACCTAGAGAATGAAAACAATCATGACTTCCAGGGAAAGAATGTAACCATTATCGGCGGAGGCAATGTCGCGATTGATTCTGCTAGATCACTAATTAGGATGGGAGTTGACGAGGCTAGAATTGTTTACCGTCGGAAACGAGAGGATATGCCAGCATACGAAGAAGAAATAGAAAAAGCCGAGGAAGAAGATGTAGATTTCTCTTATCTCCTCACTCCCAAGGAAATCATAACGGAAAATGGAGAAATCAAGGGATTGGAATGTCAAGACATGAAACTGAAAAATGAAGAAAATAATCCTGTTTTTGATTTAAGAGGAAGAAAAGAACCATTCCCTCAAGAAGATGCCGAGACCTTCATTGAAACGGATGCAGTAATTATCGCAATTGGTCAAGAAGCAGATTTATCTTTCGTAGAAAACAGTGCAGTAGAAATAGAATCTGACTCCACAGGCATGCTAGATGTTAACCCTCAAACTCTCCAATCAGCTGAAGAAGGAATTTTCGCTGCAGGAGACATTGTCCTGGGAACAAGTAGCGTTATAGAGGCCGTGGCTCAAGGTAATCGAGTTTCAAAAACCATTAAAAGATATTTGGAAGCGGAGGAAGAAATCAGTCCTCCGAAAAGTCCGTTAGATCGGCCGGAAGATATGGTTGGAGAATTTGAAATGGCTGACGAGGATGCTGAACGTGCGCGTCAGGAACAATCTTATCTTTCGGTAGATGATAGAAAAGATAATTTCAAGGAAGTTCAACTCGGATTCTTGGATGAGGAGGATGTTAAAGCCGAAGCTCGACGTTGCATGCGTTGTGATCTTGAACCATTTGAATGAGGTAGATTAAGTCATGGAAAAGGTAACTGTTAAAATTGATGGCGAACCGGTCGAAATCGAAAAAGGTAAGACGATTCTAGATGCAGCAAAAAAAGTTGGAGCGAGTGTTCCCGGTTTTTGTTATAATGAATTGTGGAATGAAGGTTCAGAAGACTGTCGGATGTGTGTGGTGGAAGTAGTCGATGGTGGTCCAGAGGGTCTTGTAGCGAGTTGTAACCAACCTGTAAATGATGGTTTAGCGGTAGAAACTAAATCGCCTGAAGTTTATTCATCTCGGAGAAATACTTTGGAATTATTTTTATCTGAACATTCTCAAAAGTGCCGGGATTGTAATAAAAGTGGGAATTGTGAACTGGCGGAACTTTCCAAAAAATATGATGTTTCATTTTTGCCTGTTTGCGCTGATTGTTCTCTCCAAGGGCAAAGTTGTCTCTTGTCCAAGGATATGATATGTCTTGGTCCGCTCACATACTCAGGTTGTTCAATAATTTGTCCGGAGGAAGATTATCAATGTATTGGTTGCAGGGGTTTGAATACAAATGAAGATATTGTAAGGTTTGCCCTGACCGCTTATGAAAAAAATGATATTTCTTTAGAGGATGTGCTTGAAGAAGTGAGATATATCTTTCCGAGGAAAAGTGAGGATTTGAAAGAAACATTGGAGGATTTGGAGAATGAGTAGTGAGGAGAAAAGAACAGAAAATGGCGAGATTTCTTTGAGGAAAAGAATCAAAGATCTTGTTTCAGAAACTGAAGTTTCAAAATGTATCAGTTGTGGAGAATGTACATCCGCCTGCCCAGTCGCTTCGATCGCAGATGATTTTTCTCCCAGAAGGATGGTTGCGGAAGCAATGATTGACACAGAGGAAGAGGCGAGAAATCTAATAGAGAGCGGTGATGTTTGGACATGCACAACATGTGAGATTTGTAATTTGACCTGTCCATATGGTGTTGATCTCGTTAATTTCGTGTCTAAAATTAGAGAACTTGCTGCAGACGAAGGAGTTACACCTTCGCTCTCTCCCTGTCTCGGAGCGTTCATGACCAGAAGGTTAAGAACAGGAAAGGCCGGGAATTCGAAAAGGATGAATTGGGTCTCAAATGATATAGAAGTTTCAGATGAAGGGGATGTGTATTACTTTTCAGGATGTACTTCGTTTTTGGAACTAGCATACAAGGATAGAAAAAATATTGATTTGGGTAATATTCCTAGAAGTGCGGTTAAGATTCTTAATTCGGTAGGGGTTGTACCAGCTGTTAGTAAAGAAGAAGAATGTTGTGGTCACGATTTGTTTTGGATGGGTGAAACTGAAAAGGCGAGGGAGTTAGCTGAGTCCAATATTGAAACTATTAGAGAATCAGGTGCAGAGACAGTGGTTTTTTCCTGTCCCGAAGGTTTACGAACTTTTCGAGAAAATTATGAAGATCTTTTAGACGAAGACATAAATTTGAATTTTGTCCATATTTCCGAATTTTTACAAGATAAGGACATTCCGCTAAGAGGAGAATGGGAAGAAGAAAAAATAACTTATCATGACTCTTGCAGATTGAAACATTTGGAAATTTTTGAAGAACCAAGAGAAATCCTCGATAGAGTCCCTAACGTTTCTGTTAAAGAAATGGAAAGAAACAGGGAGAAGTCACCATGTTGCGGGGTTAGCGCGATGGCAAGATGTGGCCCTATATCGAGAGAGATGGAAGCTGAAAAGCTAAAAGAAGCTGAAGAGTCCGGAGCCTCGAAATTAGTCGTTCCTTGTTCGAAGTGTTTGATTCATCTAGATTGCGCTATGTCCGAAAATACATCACTTGTTGAAGACTTAGAGATAGAAGAATTCACTAATTTCCTCGCTGCCCACTTAATGCCAACTTAGATTTGTTGAAAATTCGTTTTACCTAATTAAGATTTTTACTATGGTAGTATTGCTTCACCTATTTCCTTTACAATTTCTTCGACAGGCTTTATTTCTTTGATTAGCCCAGCAGATTGACCTGCCATTATTATTCCTTGTTCGGTGTCTCCTTCTTTCATTCCTCTTTTTTGTCTTTCGAATCTTTCCATGAACTCTATTTCTGGTGCTCCTTCTGATTCTTCTATTATTTGCGTGACGTAATCATTCATTAGCACGTTTGAACCCATTTTTCCGTGTCTAAGGGTTATTACTTCCTCCTCACTTTTTTCCACGATGAATTTTTTTACTTCTTCCGGGACTTGGCACTCATTTGAAACCAAAAATCTTGTACCCATTTGTACTGCTTCTGCGCCTAGTTCTAGTGAGGCTTTTGCTGTCCTTTTGTCGGCGATTCCTCCGGCTGCAACGATAGGTATATTCTCCACTTTGTCTGTTGTATTGGGTATTAGAGAATATGTGGATGTTCCGCCTGCTGTTACGTCTCCGCCTGATTCCGAACCTTCTGCTACAACTAGATCGAAACCATACTCTTCCATCTTTTTCGCCAATCGAGAAGAGGGAACTACTTGCATTGAAACTTTGGCTTGATTAATTTTATCTAGGTACGGTTTTGGGTTTCCGGCCGACATGCAAATTACTTTTACCCCTTTGTCCAGTATTATGTCTAAATATTCTTCGACGGATCCGGCTCCACTTATCGGGATGTTAATAGCGAATGGGTTGGATGTTTTGTTTTGAATTTTTTCTATTTCTTCCTCCAGTTCTTCTTGGTCGAGAAGTGCAGCTTGGAGAGTTCCTAATCCTCCCACTTCTGAAATCGTGGCGACTAGTTCAGAATTGGATATTCCAGCCATCGCTCCTTGAATTACTGGATATTCGATATCTAGTTTTTCTAAAACTTTGTTCATCTTATCTTTCTTCTCTTCTGTTGCCTGGTTTAAATTTTTTAGATTTTTCAGAAACAGCATGCTTCTTGCGAAGGGTAAAAAATGAGGAGATTAGTAATTAGAAGGAAAGGATTGAAGGTACGAGATAAAATGGGCAAAGAAATCAGAGATTTTTTGGAAAAAAACGAGAATTGTACAAAAATTAGAGATGATTTGTTCCTAATCCAATCGCCAGAACTTCCATCCTCAAACTCTTTATTGATTCTCGGAAACAGCAATATACTGATAGACACGGGCACTGACAAAGAAATACTCAACAAAATCAAGTCAGAAATCGACAAAGTCTTACTCAGCCATTATCATTTCGACCATATAAAAAACAATAAGCTCTTCAAAAACGTCAAAATAACCAAAATGGAAGCACCGGCGCTAAAAGGGCCTGAAAATTATCTGAAAATGTGTGGAGTTAACGATCCGGAAATAAAAGAGAGAATGATGAACCAACTAGAAGAAAATCCTCAATTCGAAAACATTTGGCGTGACAAGGTGGAAACTTATTCAATAAACCAAACGATAAAACCTGGTCAGAAAGTATGGCAAACGATCCATACACCTGGTCATTCACCAGGTCACTGTTGTTTTTTTGAAGAAGATACAAATATTCTCTATGCAGGAGATTACAGTCCAGAAGAATTCGGCCCTTGGTATGGTTGGCCTTCTTGTGATCTCACGTTTTTGGTACGGTCGGTTCAAAAGATTATTGATTTGGAGCCTGATTTGCTTTTGTCTAGTCATTCGGAGCCGGTTAGGGATGGTGTTGAGTCGGAGTTACGGGATTATTTGGATGTGGTGAGAGAGCGGGATGAGGAGATTTCTAAGTTGGTTGATGATGGGTTTAGTGTGGACGAGATTGTTGGTGAGGATATTATTTATAGTGAAGAGGCTAAGTCGGAACCGATTAATGTGTTTTTTGAAAGGGTTATGATTTCGAAACATCTTGAAATCGATGTTGAAGGTTTATTACAGGAAGAATAGATTTAAAAATATTGGAGTAAAGCAAACAATTGGAACGTTCAAAAAATCATAGATTACAAGAATTTCATTCACAAAATCAAAAAATTACGTTCAGACTAGTAAAAAAATACAATGAGGAGGTGAAGCAATGGCTGACGATAATGTTGTGTATGTCGGAAATAAAGAAGTAATGAACTATGTGCTAGCAGTGACTACGCAGTTCAATGAAGGCAGTGACGAGGTGGTTCTGAAGGCTCGTGGAAGAGCTATCAGCAGAGCGGTTGATACTGCAGAGATTGTCCGAAACAGGTTCCTACCTGACGTTGACATCCTTGACATAACCACCGGAACAGAAGAAGTAGAAAACGAAGAAGGAGAAACTTCAAACGTTTCGAC
>CAZSNS010000042.1:390-17331 GCA_964608515.1 Hadarchaeota archaeon (SeqCode) | reverse complement strand
ATTTCAATCCCACAATGGTCTGATTCTAGGTGTCAGAGTTCCTGTAGTGAAAAGTCCTCCAATATCTCATTTCAATCCCACAATGGTCTGATTCTAGGTGTCTTGAGGGTTTGCTTTTATTGAAGTTTCCGGCATATTTCAATCCCACAATGGTCTGATTCTAGGTGATCTGGGAGAACGACGACGGTTATTCGATAGCGTATTTCAATCCCACAATGGTCTGATTCTAGGGGATCGTTTCCGCGTTTCAAACTCTTAGCTCGATTTTTATTTCAATCCCACAATGGTCTGATTCTAGGGTCAACCCCTTCCTGTTTAACCTTGATTAGTTTAACCATTTCAATCCCACAATGGTCTGATTCTAGGAAAGTGTGGGTGATACAAGTTGGATTCCTCTAATAAGTATTTCAATCCCACAATGGTCTGATTCTAGGGAGGAAGAAAATTATGTATATAGATTTATAGAACCTCTATTTCAATCCCACAATGGTCTGATTCTAGGTTCCCCGACATACTTTGTCTGGTAGGGTTTCACAATATTTCAATCCCACAATGGTCTGATTCTAGGATGTGTTTGATTTTGATGGGGAGATTGAGATAGTTAGATTTCAATCCCACAATGGTCTGATTCTAGGCGGGAAAGGCAATGGATTAAAAAGACAGTTTAAATTGATTTCAATCTCACAATGGTCTGATTCTAGGATGCCTTTAGATATGAGTTCTTCCCCAAGGAGAAAATTTCAATCCCACAATGGTCTGATTCTAGGCCACCCATACCCCCTTCTCTACCACTAGTTTTCATCATTTCAATCCCACAATGGTCTGATTCTAGGCTGTCATACTAACCGCATCAACATCCTTAGTACCGTCATTTCAATCCCACAATGGTCTGATTCTAGGGTGGCACGGTTGCCTAGTCCTGCAGTTCCCGTCTGCGGCACATTTCAATCCCACAATGGTCTGATTCTAGGGGTTTTTCCCTGCCATGCCCCGACCCGATCAGAAGCCATTTCAATCCCACAATGGTCTGATTCTAGGTTTCAGAATGACTAGCGTGACGTTCTCGCCTTCTGCATTTCAATCCCACAATGGTCTGATTCTAGGGTCCCCAACATAAAATACGATTCTGCCTGTAAATTTATTTCAATCCCACAATGGTCTGATTCTAGGTTTTCACAGAAGACTGGCACATTTACGATTTCTGGAATTTCAATCCCACAATGGTCTGATTCTAGGTTCGCTCGGAGTTGTAACGTTTTCCAACCCGTCAAGATTTCAATCCCACAATGGTCTGATTCTAGGGAGAACCTGACAGAACCTAAAATTAACAAATTGTTAAAAATTTCAATCCCACAATGGTCTGATTCTAGGAGTCTGCAGATGGTTCAAGCACTCCTATTAATATGCGTATTTCAATCCCACAATGGTCTGATTCTAGGGCGAAAAAGCGAAAATTATAGCAAAGAGGACCTTGTGAATTTCAATCCCACAATGGTCTGATTCTAGGGAAAACATCTTCTATATTTTCCCCGTCGAAAACTGTATTTCAATCCCACAATGGTCTGATTCTAGGTCGAAACCTTCACTGTTCACAGCTTCTGCAATATATCATTTCAATCCCACAATGGTCTGATTCTAGGAAAACACTTGGCCTAATTTTTCAGGCAGTTTGGAATATTTCAATCCCACAATGGTCTGATTCTAGGAGGGGGGTTCTTCGAATGAGTGAAAAATCTTCAACTCTATTTCAATCCCACAATGGTCTGATTCTAGGGACTTTCACTTTCGTGCAAGAATGGTGGGATTCTGGTATTTCAATCCCACAATGGTCTGATTCTAGGAATGGTGCTTGTCCTGCGACTGTAAAGGTTGAATTTTATTTCAATCCCACAATGGTCTGATTCTAGGCCATGGGGGCTCTCATAACTGCATTTTTTGTCGGTAATTTCAATCCCACAATGGTCTGATTCTAGGGAGGAACTCTCGACATGCTCGGTCTCGACCCTTCTGGATTTCAATCCCACAATGGTCTGATTCTAGGTAAACTTTATCTTTTTTATCTAACGGAGGCGGAATAAATTTCAATCCCACAATGGTCTGATTCTAGGCTTCGCGTAGTGTCGCGTAATCGTCGACGATCTTCGGATTTCAATCCCACAATGGTCTGATTCTAGGGGACAACCACACAAGGTATGGTTCGAAGTTAAAGATTCTGGATTTCAATCCCACAATGGTCTGATTCTAGGGAAGAAGTAACTTCTGGAAGAATGAGAAACCTAATAGGATTTCAATCCCACAATGGTCTGATTCTAGGAGTTCCAGAATATGAATTATTTATACCGATAGTGTCATTTCAATCCCACAATGGTCTGATTCTAGGGTGTGCAGTATAATAGTATATTCTTCCGTCTGCTATTGTATTTCAATCCCACAATGGTCTGATTCTAGGCTTGTCAATTATCTCTTTTATCTTCCCTTCAAGTTCATTTCAATCCCACAATGGTCTGATTCTAGGCTTTTCCAGTCTATAACCCTTCAGACACTCTTGCCGAATTTCAATCCCACAATGGTCTGATTCTAGGATGATACTAATAATCATCATACCAACCATGACAATAAATTTCAATCCCACAATGGTCTGATTCTAGGATTCTAACTATGTTTACATCGGAAGTGCTGATAATTATTTCAATCCCACAATGGTCTGATTCTAGGTATAGCTATCATTTACGTACAAAGGAGATTGAGGGAGATTTCAATCCCACAATGGTCTGATTCTAGGGGTTTGAATAATCGTTCTAGGTTTGTGAATTCTGTTTATTTCAATCCCACAATGGTCTGATTCTAGGTTTTGTTATTAACCTTTTAAATTATCTTTTCATTATATTTCAATCCCACAATGGTCTGATTCTAGGAAAGTACCTCGACAAAGCTATCAAGAGAGTGAAGAAATTTCAATCCCACAATGGTCTGATTCTAGGCAGGTACTATCACTCAGCCCAGGAGGGTACAATTTATTTCAATCCCACAATGGTCTGATTCTAGGCCTGCATAGCGTGGATATAATGCCCCACTCCTTTTTATTTCAATCCCACAATGGTCTGATTCTAGGGAAAGTGCCACCAGCTTGATTTTTGATTGTTATTGTATTTCAATCCCACAATGGTCTGATTCTAGGCCAAAAACCTGCGATATAATTATTATTGTCTTGGTATATTTCAATCCCACAATGGTCTGATTCTAGGCAAAATCTTTGCATCTTCGTAAACTGCACTTGCGGAATCATTTCAATCCCACAATGGTCTGATTCTAGGAGGATAGGTGCGAGATTGTCTTTCTTGATTTTTTTGAAATTTCAATCCCACAATGGTCTGATTCTAGGGTGAAGAGTTAACTGATTGGATGGCTTGGGCTAGTTATTTCAATCCCACAATGGTCTGATTCTAGGTTTCCAGGTGAACTGTTGGGATGATGGGAAAAATATCATTTCAATCCCACAATGGTCTGATTCTAGGAACCATGCGTAAAAATCACTACCTGAATAAGACCATATTTCAATCCCACAATGGTCTGATTCTAGGCTTCAAATTCTCAGCAGGAATGACTTCACCACATTCATTTCAATCCCACAATGGTCTGATTCTAGGAAGCATGGGAGGTAGTTTCATGGATTCCTCAAAAGATCAATTTCAATCCCACAATGGTCTGATTCTAGGGATCCTCAAAGGTTTGAGGTATAGGGATTTGGGGGAGGACATTTCAATCCCACAATGGTCTGATTCTAGGTCATCTCTATAGGTGTATTTGCTATTTCTATACCCATTTCAATCCCACAATGGTCTGATTCTAGGTCAGGATTCTTTATAGTAGGGATTGCAGTAGGATTTATTTCAATCCCACAATGGTCTGATTCTAGGGAGAAGGTTGATAAGAAACAGGCAACTTTTGAGATTGTATTTCAATCCCACAATGGTCTGATTCTAGGTCAACTCTCCCCTAGCAACCTTCTTAGCATAGAGCTTCAATTTCAATCCCACAATGGTCTGATTCTAGGGGACTTCTAGCAATGGTAGGGAACAGGCTCTCTGCAGTATTTCAATCCCACAATGGTCTGATTCTAGGTTGTCATAATCCAGAGATCTAGCCCGATCTCCAAAGTTATTTCAATCCCACAATGGTCTGATTCTAGGTTTTGGTGTACCCTGTCTTCTATTCTTCTTTTTCTAATTTCAATCCCACAATGGTCTGATTCTAGGAAGTTTCTGAAACAACCAGCTATCTGACAGTCTGGATCATTTCAATCCCACAATGGTCTGATTCTAGGCATTCACCACGTTGATAACCTTCTGCTGTGTGTTCAATTTCAATCCCACAATGGTCTGATTCTAGGCAGAGGATGGAGAAGGGTCTACCTACTACGAAGTCGATTTCAATCCCACAATGGTCTGATTCTAGGCCAGTAATAATTATTGTCCAAGCTGTTATCTTATTTATTTCAATCCCACAATGGTCTGATTCTAGGTATAGCGGTCATACACGACAATAGAGGTTTTTGGATGGTATTTCAATCCCACAATGGTCTGATTCTAGGCGAAAAAGTTTTCTTCTCCTTATTACCATTCCGAATCTTATTTCAATCCCACAATGGTCTGATTCTAGGCATTTCTTTCGCCTCAGCGATCAACTGGCAATTTATGAATTTCAATCCCACAATGGTCTGATTCTAGGGAATATGATGGAACTCTCTACAACCTATCGACAGAAAAATTTCAATCCCACAATGGTCTGATTCTAGGTTGAAATCGCACGCATATGAGATGAGAGATGATATGGATTTCAATCCCACAATGGTCTGATTCTAGGTAACCGATAGTCCTAAAGAGAGACAGAACGCAATGCAATTTCAATCCCACAATGGTCTGATTCTAGGAGGTCACTATAAGAAGGACCTAGTTATCGGGAAAGTTCCATTTCAATCCCACAATGGTCTGATTCTAGGCTTCACTTTCCCCCATGTTATCTAGCCTTCCTTGATCTATTTCAATCCCACAATGGTCTGATTCTAGGCAGAATTGAACGGATACATTTATGTTAGTCATGGTAATTTCAATCCCACAATGGTCTGATTCTAGGGGGCGATCCTGACCCGATTAATTGGGGTAGGTTCAAATTTCAATCCCACAATGGTCTGATTCTAGGACGGCGGGTTTTTGCTCTTTTTCGCCGATAAAGAGTATAAATCTCCTCATTTGAAAGGTTTTATCTCGAACCCGGAATCTCGTGGTTCAATTATAAAGATATACAGAGAAATAACTAAATCACTGTGTCTGTAGGGTTTTTCTCTTCCCCGATAACTTCTTTATTCAAAAACTTCCTACTTCTAACTGAGAAAAATACAACCATATCCCTATCCTCATCAATAACTTCCCTAACCCTATTTTCCAACTCTTTCTTTTCACTTTCAGTAAGCTGTCCCTCGAAAACAGAATTTTGAATCCAATCCATATACTCTCGAAAAATTTTCTTAACCTTATTCACAATATCCACATTCACATCATAAACAGCCACGTAATACATGTCACCACCAAATCACAAAAGGCTCATAAGTTTTCGAACCCAAAACATGTTTCACCAACTTATAACACTCCAACCTGACCAACCGTTGATAAGACACATTCCGTCCCAAATCCCTATGCTTGATAGTCCTTGACAAAGTCTCGTCATATCTCTGCAAAAATTTCTCTTTTCCTTCATCGTTCAAAAGACACTTATTCAAATCATCCCTAAAATCATCCTCCGATAACTTACCCTTATTAGCTAAATAAAAAATCGTCCGATCAACAATCACCGGCTTGAACAAATCAGCCAAATCCAAAGACAAAGAATAACGCCTATCGGAAGGTTCATGAAGAAAAGAAACAGTCGGGTTCAACTGAGTCTTATAAATTTCAGTAAGAGCAGAACCATACATTAAAGAATTCCCAAAGCTAATCAACGCGTTAACCATATTATTCGGAGGTTGTTTTTCCCTTCCGGAAAACTCGAACTTTTCGGGAAGAATCTCATCAAAAGCCCGATAATAAATCTTCCTGCAACGCCCCTCAATATTCATCAACTCAGTTATCCACTCAACATCATCCAACTCCTCCAAATTTTCCTCAATTATCTCCTTTTCTTCCACCTGATCATATCTAGAAAGATTCCTGCAAATATTCTTACAAGCACCCTCAACAAACTTTTTGCCTAAAAACAAACGTTTCTCTTTATCGTTATAATGACTAGCTTGGTTCACAAGAACATCCCCCGAAACTTTACTTTCCCTCGGATAAAACGAACCGGAATAATAATCATTTCTACTGTAAAAATGAATCGGGACATTCTCCTTACTGAAAAGTCTTAAAGCTTGAGAAGTCACCGAAACAGAACCGAAGATATAAAGCGAGTAAATTTTTTCAATCGGAATCGGTTTGCTAGTGTTCTCATTCTCGAAATAGATAGTGTTTTCTCTACGTTTGAGTTTCCCGTCCGAATTTATGTAATAATTATTTTTCATTTTCCCCAATCAACCATTTCCAAAGAGGAACAAATTTTATTTCAACCCCTTCAGCTTGTTTTGTTTCTTCATAATTGTTCGTAATTATCAAACCTTGCTCCAAGTCGAAATCCTTCGCACATTCAACTAACCCCCTCACTTCTCTTTCTCTCGTTTTTTCTCTACTGATTTCATAAACGACTTGAATGGCTTTTTCCGGCTCCACTCCTCTTCTTATAATGAAATCACATTCTTTACCATTTCTATTTTTCCAGTAGTTGATTTCTTTGTTTTTTTCTCTGCGTTTAAGCTCCAAAAAAACAATATTTTCATAAATCCTACCCATATCTAGTTCTCCTTTTATGGAATAGTAAAATCCGGTATCACCCAAATAAGCCTTCCGAGGGTATTGAGTTCTATCTTTTATACTTCTGGAAAAAATGGGGACAAAAAACATTAGATAACTATCTTCGAAGAACTTTTCGAGATTAAGAAGTTTTTGTTTTCCTATTTTATAACCGGCACTTTTGAAAAAATTGAGGCATTTAGAAGCAGAAAAATAAGGAGCATTAATTATATATTCTCCAAATTTTTCCACGGTAGAGATATTTTCTCCCGAGATCTCAGCCACATCTAAACCGATTATATCTCTAAAATAAGAATTCAATAAGTTTACCTTTTCTGTTTTGTCTTGGAACAAAACCACTTCGGGAAATCCACCGTATTTTAGGTATTCTTTTAATGCTCTTTCTATTCTCCCGATTCCTGCTGTGGTTTTTTCTACTTCTATATTTTTGAATTTAAGGAATTCTCTGAAAGAAAGTGGATAAATTTCAGAGGAGAGAACTCTTCCTCTTAGGGCTTTTTTTGGTTCGGCTAAACTTTTTCTTGAGGAACTGATTATTAGATTCAAACTTCCTTTTAACATTTCATGATTTCTATATAACCAGTTTTCCCAATCTTTAACATTGGTGATTTCGTCAAGGAGTAGGTAACCAGAGTCGCCGAACCATTTCAAAACTTCTTCTAATAAATTCTCTTTTTTTAATCTGCTATCTTCCAGATTAACATAGGCGGCGTTTTTCAACCTCTGCCTTAAGAGCATTAAAAGGCTGGTTTTACCTGCTCTTCGGACTCCTGTTATTGAAACTATTTTGGTTTGAGAATTTTTCTTTATTTTTTCTAGGTCTATTTCTCTATTTTTTAGTTTTTTTCTCTGGGCGTAGTTGTCCCATTCTTTAAATACATCTTCCAAAACCATTCACAAATTGTTTTTATATAAAACAATATTTATATTTTCTGTTTTAACAGAAGACAATATGTTGACAGATTTCTGTTTTTTCTCGCCAAAAAAGTCTCAACACATTCTTCAAGATACAATCAACAAATTAGAAGTTTTTGTCGAACATAATTGAGAAATAACCCCTATTTTTCCAATCATAATAGAAAGTTTTCATACCCAACAAAACTCATAATAAGCACACTTCCTACACACCCTATCCTTCTCAGCATCCGGCATATCCTCCCTTCCCCTAATCTCCTCGATCTCATCTAAGACTTTCTCAAGTTCTTCAACTTTTTCATCATCCAACTCCAACCGTTCCTTTTTTCTCTCCTCCGGAAAATGAATAACAGCCTCCGCATCAATCCCCTGATTCTCAAGATAATACAAATAATAAAGAACTTGAAACTCATGAGCCTCTCCCATCTTCGAACTCTTCTTAGTCTCATGAAGCTCCAACCTATCACCCCTCCTAACAAAATCAAAAGCAATCGGACCCAATTGAACATCCTTCTCATCTCTCTTAAACGATTTCTCATGAAGGAGCTTACCCAGCTTTACATTTTCATGCTCCTTCTCCAGCTGAATATTATGAAAAAATAACCAAAGCTTACGCTCACAAATAAAATAATAGTTTATTTGAGTTCCTGTGATGTAGGCTGATTTGGTGAAAACGTCCTTCATAAGTCAACCACAGGCTTATATTTTAGTTCTTTAATTCTAGTAACCATCGCCAGAGCGGTTGGAATTCTACACGTTTTCCGTTTATCTTTTCTGAAGCCTGGAAGTTATCTGTGATAACTGAGAGATTATCACAATCTAGGTCCTCGGAAGCTTTAAGTAAACTTCTGACTTCTCTTTCCTTATTTTGTTCATGAAGATCTGAACAAACTTGGATTAGATGTTTCGTTTCAGTACCGTTTTTGACCACAAAGTCAACCTCTTTTTGCCCTTTTCGCCAGTAATGGAGTTCTTTATTAGGGTTGGAAACTGTTTCTCGGTATAGGGTTCCGGCTACTTTGTTTTCAAAGTACCAACCCCGGGAGGTTTCAAATCGTTCTGTGAGGGCAGTGATGAATCCATTGTCAATCACGTAAATTTTTCGAGGATACTGTTGCCGATCCTTGACGCTTCGTGAGAATATGGTGGTATCGAAGAGAAAGAAGCTCTCTTTCACGTAGTTAAAATATTTGATTAGAGTGGACTTGCTGGTTTTTATCCCCATTGAGTTCAACCAATTTTGAGTCTTGGAAAAGCTAATCCTTCTGGAAAAGTTGTTGACAAGGAGCTTCATGAAATTTTCCAAAACTTGTATTTTACCGATGGAGTGCCTTTCGACCAGATCTCTAGCTACTACGGTAGAGAAATACTCTTGTAGGATTTGGAGCTTTTTTCTTTCACTTTCCTCCAGAACGATTTCGGGAAGCCCTCCATATTTTAAATATTCTCTAAAATGTCTTCTCAACTCTGGTTTTTTCTGACTATATTTTACATTTTCGCTAGGGTATTCCACACCTTTGAATTTTAGAAACTCTCGAAAGTTCAAAGGGAAGAGATAAGTAGTGAGAGTCCTCCCTCTCAAAGAGGTAGCAATCCCTTCACTAGTCAGATGGGATGATGAACCGGAGAGAATAAGAAACACGTCTTCTCTTTCCGCCATTCTGCGAGCCCATTTTTCCCAACCTTCCACATTCTGAATCTCGTCCACAAAAAGGTAAAGAGGAGTTTCAACATCAAAAGTTTCCATAATTAAAGGCAAAAGGTTTGAGAGATCTTTAACGGTCGGATGTATTATTCTCTCATCTTCAAAATTTATATAAAACGTTTTTTCCCTACCAACCCTCTCCATCAACTGAAACATGAGATAAGTCTTCCCCGTCCTCCTCATCCCAGCAATAGTGTTAGCCTTATTCGACCGGAACTCCAACCTTTTCCCAATCTCCCTCTCCTTCAAGTCTCCCGGCGCTCCCTCCTCCCTGGATTCGATTAAC
Source organism: Hadarchaeota archaeon (SeqCode) (assembly GCA_964608515.1). Taxonomy (GTDB): domain Archaea; phylum Hadarchaeota; class Hadarchaeia; order Hadarchaeales; family JAGGTB01; genus CAYLJV01. The sequence goes on along the minus strand of CAZSNS010000042.1, from coordinate 7,526 downwards.
ATCCGCTTCAAGGTCTCTTTCTTATCATCTTCATACATATTGTTCAATAAAATGAACGATTTAATAAAGATATCGTTTTACAAAACAAACGATAATACATTTTCCCTCATCTTATATATTGGGTAAAACAACCGGAGCGAGGATAAAAGATGAAACTAATAATTTCCTTAGTTCCGAACATGTGGCCATATTTCGTGAAGTTGTATTCCGTAAGAATCCAAACAGTAACAGTCCACCTTTTACTTAAGTTTCTAATATCTATGGACTTAGAAATTGCATTTCATTCTAACAAAGTTTCCATTTTCAGCCATTATATCCATTTCCTAATCAATAATAATCTCTTTTTTTCTTTGAGAGTGCTCAATCTTGGTTCTAGTTTTTAGATATTTTATCTATCTAAGGCTTCTTGAAAATATTTCTCCTAACCAGTAGATGTATCAATGATCTCTTTTAGATACAATGAAGGATAAGCTTACATTATTATATGCGTTTTTATTAGCAAAAACACTTTATAGAGAAAATGTCAAATTCTCCCGGAATCAGTTTTTAATTTTTACTGCTAATATCTGCTTTTTTATTTTTCTTTCGCTTACCTAAGTCGTCATATTTTACTATCTGTTACTATCCGATAAATCGAAAATCGAAAGTTGATTTGGGTACTTTGAATCCTGTTTCAGTATTAAACCATTTATCCAAATTCTCGTTTGAAACAATTCTCGTATTCTCGTCATTTAAAAAAGGAGGCAGGGTTTTAATTTTATTAATTACATCTTCACTAGTCTTGACGGACAGCATATACTCGTTTAATTCTTTTCTCCGTTTCAGGAATTTCTCTTTCTTTTTGAAGGCTTCCACTTGAGCTAATTCTTCTTCCAGATCTTTTCTCAATTTTTTTGCTCTTTTATTAGCTTCTACATACAAGGATATTGGTTCTATATCTTCCTCTATCAAGCTAAAATTAGATATTTTATTAAACCTTAACTTTCTCATATTGTCTAAAACTTCTTTATCCTGAGCTTTTTTACCTAAAATTTTTTCAAAATAATTGTTTGCGCCTTTTAGATTGAATTCTCTTTCCCTCACTTCTTCATCAAACTCTTCAATGACATCTCTAGTCACATTGATAATAGTCTGGTCATAGATATAAGAATGGTAATTCCGCCCCCTATCATCTTTTTCGTTCTTGAGCTTTATAACTCTCGTAATTCCTGCATCCTTGTTGAATTCTCTGTTACATCTTCCTGCAGTCTGAATAATAGAATCTAACGGAGCGAAATCCCGATATATCGTATCTACGCTAATATCCACTCCTGCTTCTACTAATTGGGTTGTTACAATGATTTTTTGTTTTTCATCGTTTTTTATACGATTTATCCTCTTCATCCTTGTAGAAGGTAAGATGTTTGTTGATAAATTTATCAGTTCTAAATCATCATATTGACATATTCCGTCATCATCGACTTCATAATTAGAAGTCTTACCGAGATGAGTTTTCAAATCTTTGTATATATTTTTACAAGAGTTGATGGTGTTCATTACCACCATAATATCTTCATTGCTATCATTTTCCAAAACGGAATTCTTTAACTCATCCAACTTTTCTATTTTTAGTTCAAAATCATATTTTATTCTATCAAAGAACTCAAAGTATTCTCTTTTTTTGGTAGCAAGCTCTATCATTTCGTCTTCGTCAAAGATTAGTGGCTTAGTGGCTGTCATGAATAAAATCCAACAGTTGAATTTTTCAGATAGAATGCTTAAAATTTTGTTCACGAGTTTCCAGTATTTGAAAGGTATAGACTGTACTTCATCTAAAATTATTATTGAGTTTGTGATATTATGAAATTTTCTTGCAGATTTATTCTTATTTGTTATCAAGCTATGAAATAATTGAACAAAAGTCGAAACCACTATCTCTGAATACCATCCTTCAGTTAAAAGAAGAGAATCTAAAAGATCTTCGTAATCATATATCTCATCTTCTTTTCTTCTTTCCTTATACTTTATATCTGTGAGATGATGATGGGTAAGAAGCAAGTTCGAAGGAATACGTTCCTTCAATAATTCTTCTCTTTCTCCGTCTTCCATCTCGAAAACTTCTCTATAATCCAACCCTACTTCTTCTGCCAAAACTTCTCTAAAAACAGAACTATTCTGATCAATAATGCTGAGAAAGGGTAGTGAATAGACTATTTTTGGAGAAAAATCAAATTCCTCTTCGATTCTCTTCCTCAAATTAAATGCAGCGGAAAGTGCTGTTAAAGTCTTTCCAGAACCTGTAGGTAAATTTATCGATAAAAGCCTTTCACTAAGCTTGATATCTTCGATTGAATTGTTCACATCAACATAAGCTTCTTCCCGAATCTCGTTTATTTCTGATTTTGGTTCACCAAATTTTTTTCTTTTGTACTGGTCAACAATCTTCTTATCTAATGATTCATTCCATTTTGAGGGAGTAGACTCTATACCTGAGGCATCTAATTTGTCCGAATCAAGTAAAACAGAGTAGAAAAACATTATATCGGTATATTTCTTCAGACCCTTTTTCCTCGATAATCTCTTCAAGTCCTGATAAACTTCAAAATAAAAATCCTCACCTAAAGCATCAAAAAAGTCTTGAATTTCCAACTCTAAACCAATTTCCTTAAGTAATTCATCATATATTGACTTCACTTCGTCAAAATTATTCTCTTTTATATCCCTTATCTGCTTTTCAACGATTTTTTTCTTTCCCTCATCTTTGATTTTATCAGAAAAACTAGGGTTACCTCCTCTGATATTCAACAAATTCCCATGATGCTTGTTTATCACTAAAAAAGAGATCACTGGCAAACATTCAAATTCTCCTCTAAGATTACTTTGCTCAAGATACTCATTTACCAGATAATATCCAAATAGAGAGGAAAGATAACCATGCCTAGCTTTCTCACTTCTTTTATCCTTTTTTAACCAATCCTGAAAAAAAGTCGTAGACTTAGCAAAATCATGAGCAATACTAGCCAAATACGCTATTTTTGAATAAATATTATTGTTTTCGAAATTTTTTGATTTAACAATTTGTCTAGAAAGACTCGCCGTATTTTTTAGATGGGAAGAGAGTGTTTTTTCAGGATGAGACTTAAGTTGCTTCATCTCCGGACCTCACACCTACTTTCTACTATTAACAATTTCTGCTCAATACTTTTCAAAACTGACTTTGATTCCAAGGATTTTGGAGAAAGTATAGATATTTTCATCATTAAAAGTGTTGCTTTATTATGAACTGGATAATCCCAGCTATTAATTAAATTCTCCCTTCATCACAAGCTAACGCTGGTATTGGTTTTCTTAACTTTACTCCATTCTTGATTTGTATTTTCAGTCTAAAGCAGTTAAAAGTCTTAATTCTATGATTATTCATCGCCTAACACACCTCTACAGAAATACAACATTATCCCCCCCCACCTCATAGTACTTCGCTTTTTCTAGAGGTATGGCCCTGCCATTAGAGTCGAAGATTACCTCGGCATATTCTTCTACGATCCTCTCGCTGTTCATGTAAATTGGGATGTTTTCGACTATCCATCTCATCCCTTCTTTGATATTGTTTAGATTGATTTCAATTCTCTTTTTTGGCAAGATGGAGTCGATTTTTGTTTTTTCTTTTTCTTTTTTTGAGGGTCTAAATTTGCCAACGAATTCGAAGTTAGCTATGTGTTCGCTTAGACCCAGAAATGGAGTATATATCGTTTTGTGTTCTTTTAGATTTTTGCATAAGTTAGAAAATTTATTTTCGTTTTTTATTCCTAGATAAATCCTGTATTTTGGCTTGGTTAGATATTCGTAGGGGATTTGTGTTCTCGGATTATCTTGGTTGTATAGGTTGAAATATGGTCTTTTGGCGGTATTGATTAGATTTTGGTTAATCCTGGTTTTATTAATTGGATTGAGTATTTTTATAGAAAATTCTATATTTTTTCTGGAAAAGTCTTCGTAATATGTGTCTCGTTTGTATCCCATCATTCCTGCGATTAGTCCAGATAATACAGTTCCTGGTGGTACTGAGTAGGTTAGGGGTGAGGTTGTGGTCTCGATTTTTTTGAAGTGCGCATAGTCTCCCCATACATCGAATGCGAGTATACTATCCATCTCTATCTCCGCTATAATTCTAGTTTTCGTACCTCAATCCCAGCATTTTTCATGTATTCACTGAGCTCTTTTCCTTCTGGAATGTTAAAATTGAGGTTGGTGTCGTACTTTAATTTGACTTTCGAAATGGTCTCTTTATTCTCTTTTAGTGATTTGAGTAGTTGGTCTATATTTAAAACGTAATCATCGATACTTCGGATATTTTTTTGGTCTTCTTCACTCAACGGTTTTCCATTTTCGTCAAGTATTTTGATCTTCTTGTCTAAATCTCCTATATGATAGTTGTTTTCTTCATAAACCACTTGGATTAATAGTCTAGGGACCTGACCTATTTTTGATCTCGTAATGAGATTTTTTGTTCCATTCCATATTCCGTCCATCAGTAAATCTATATCCTCTTCGGACAATCCGGTGGTTTTGCCTGCATTTTCGTTAATTATTCCATAGAATCCAATCAAGGAATAAGGTAATCTGTATTCTTCCGAAAATTCTGCTTGCTTCTTACCCTTTTTCTTTTTTTGTCCCGGCTCTACGGGCATTGTTATTGACCCTTTGTGAAAATCGTAGTCGACTTTGTGTAGGGACCGGCCAAACTTAAACTGTACAGGTCCAGTCTGTTGTACTTTTATGTTCTGAACGGCGAGTGTGCATCCGAATAGTCTTAAATCAATGAATTTGTCTAGTACTTTATCTTTGATTACTGTGGTTCTGAGTTCCTCAAATCTTTTGTATATCTCTTCTAATTCTTCTTCAACTCTCTCTTTAGTTAAGCATTTTTTGAATTTATCTTTCCGTTTATTTGCTTTTCCTTCTCCTAGAATATCGTGAATGTTCTGGTTTAATTTTTCTTTTTCTTTGTCTTCTAATTCTTCTTCCGCAAGTAACTCGATTAGTTCTTCTTCCAGTTTCCTCCCTCGAGATTTAATGAGTTCTTCACCATTCTCGACAACTTTTTCATCTTGTATAAAGATATTTTGTTCCTTGAAATCTCGCAAGTAATCTCGGATGGTCCTTTTTAACCTCACGTCCGTTACTATATTTTTATCAGTCTGCTGGTCGATTCTAGGCTTATCTTCATCTAATGGATCTCCATTTGGATTTGCATCGCTAACATCGTACAGAAAAACTATTTCAGATCTATTTTTTATTTCAGACATTTTATCACCCCTTAATTCTCTTCATTCTCATTTTTCTTTTTGAAGACTCTTCCCAGGTTTAATCCCAAAGCGAAATAGTAACTAATTTCATTCTTATTAATGTTCCAACCCTCTTCATCGGCAGCTATAAAATATTTTGATATCATTTCTTCCAACCAGGAATAATAGGGAGCTTCATATTGTCTTAACTTTTCCGTGATTTCAGGAAACAAGTTCTTTACTTTTACTTCATCCAATCGCAATCCTCTCAGTTTCGACCTGAAAGGAGTAGAATTTCTTTCTTGACTTTGAATATCCAGCAAGAACCTCGTTAAAACTCCTTCTAAAAAAACTGCTTTTTTTGCATTATTGCTTAGAGCGTCAGGAAAATCTTCAAAAAAGTCATTTATTTTTTCTCTTCCGCTCCCCCCTTCTAAGTTCTCAAGTGCGTTTTCCTTTTTCACAATATTCAGACCCCCAAGCAAATCTAGCTTATTGACATAACTGTATAGGTAAAGTGACTGAAGACTTAATAATTTTTCTTCCCATTCATTTTCGTTAATATGTTTATCTCTAATCTCTCGAATAAAAGCCCTTATCAATAGATTTTTTGAAATTTCAGTTTCTGAAAGGAGATTACCTATTACATCTAAAAATTGTTTGTCATATTTCCCGGTGGTATTTGAAGCTGGAAAAAATGACCTAATCAAGCCTTTGAGATTATTATTTTGGCTTTTTCCTTCCCACTTCCCGTTCCTCAGGCCACCCTCCCATTTATTACCTAGTACGTCTTTAAGGTTATTTTCAGCGAAAAAATATTTATTATTCATCTTTTCAAATTCTGAATAAACTTTTTTTATCCAAGAGGGGGGTACATCCTCCACCGTTTTTATGATATCAAAAAAATCTTTTTGTTTCTCCTTGCAAAAAATAAAATTTAAATTAATATTATCTTTTCTCGCTAATAGACCATAAGGATGCTCTTCGTTCATTAATCCCTCTTTATAATCGTATCCTTCGAAATCTTTAATCTCTTGATATATCTCTTTCATAGTGGAGTATTTGTCAGAATATGTAACTGAAGGAATCACGTAATAAGTATATTTTATATAGTCCCCTCTTGAATAATAACCAATTAAGTTGTATTTTAAATATGTATCCAGAAACTCTCTACCTTTCATACAGGTGATTCCACATTCTCTACAGATTGACAATTGTTTCCATGCATTTTCTCTATCGAAATTGGAAGCGAACCCTTTTGGTTTTAATGTAAAAGTAGCAAAAGGTGACGCAAAACCATAGACCGTTCCCGCTTTTCCACATAGAAAACAATTTCCTTCCCCTTGAGCATCAACATTTAACTTTTGGTGGAATTTTTTTACAGATTCTTGAATAAATATATCTTTAAATATCTCTATATCACCAAGATATTTTTCTTGATTATTCTCTTGTAAGGTAATAGTAAAGATTGCCTCTTCATCAATTGAATTATATTCGTTTTCAAGGTCCTCTAAAATTTCTTTTTTTACTTCTTTTTTGTATTCATCTTCTTTTTCTTCTGAAGGTTCCAATATTTCATTATGAATATTTTCTATTATTTTATTGTTCCAAAAATCGTTTTTCTTTCTAGCGTATGTTCCGAACCATTGTCCCCATCTCCTATTCATCTTGTCAGCTGAACTCGGTTTAGCCGTAGGAGTTATATCATATTGTCCATGACGAAAGGTTCTATACAGAAATTTATTAAACTTCTCAGGATCATAATCCTCAATTTTTGATTTATTATACTCTACACTATCTCCATCTACGTTGAAAACAACCTTAATTACTTTACTAACACCCTCTAACTTAGATTTTTGGCCTACAATATCT
>CAZSNS010000042.1:0-380 GCA_964608515.1 Hadarchaeota archaeon (SeqCode) | reverse complement strand
TAACAACTCAATTATCTATCGGCATATCTAATCTGTTATCTCGATACATCCGAACCCCATGGAGTTTTTCTCCCCTAATCCACAATTGTAGGCGGTCTTAATTAGTTCTGGGGAGCTTTTGATTTGGAAGTGGAAGGTGGAGGCTCGGTGCATGGTTTCTCGGATTTTTATCCTTTCTTTTTTGAATTCTTTAATTTTTAGGTCGAAATATCTGCCTTCTGGTTTTTCGCCGTGAATCATTTCGTATTTTTTTAACAGGTTTCTTCGCAAGTTTTCGTAAAATTGAACGTCGTCGGGGTAAAGGTCCCACGATTTGAGTTCTCCCTCTTTTTTTCTTTTTGTGGTGGTATTGACGGGAGATAAAGTTCTTCCTTTGATAT
>CAZSNS010000041.1:0-17906 GCA_964608515.1 Hadarchaeota archaeon (SeqCode) | reverse complement strand
AGAAATAACAGCAATAACCTGTTTCGAAAGATCCATCCTCGTAGGACCCATCGGCCCCATTTTTGACATATCCCTATGAAGAGGATTCGCCTCATCACTCGACAAATCTTGAACGGCCTCTAAATCAGCCCCACTACAAAAATTCCCGTCCGCTCCTCGAAAAATAGCGACCCTGAGACTGTCATCTTCATCAAACTCTCTAAATGCTCCGGCTAACTTCTTAGCAGTGGGACCATCTACAGCATTTTTAACTTCTGGCCTGTTTATAGTAACTGTAAAAATATCACCGTCTTTTTCCGTTAAAACTTCCTCTCTCATACTAATTCCACTTCCTGATTGATATTTTGCTGGTAAAATTCTTTTGATTTCTCATTTTGAAACAATTGTCACTATATCCTCATCAGCCAGCCCGTGGTCTTTTCCTACCTGTTGACCTGGATGTTTTGCAGATTCTCCCCACACTCTAGCGTATCGAAATTTATTCGACAAGTCTCTGTGAATTTTTTTAGATAAATCTTCTATATCGGACCCATTTTTCAGAATCATGGGTTCTTCTTTGTCAACTTCTCCTCCCTTTGGCTTTAGATAAACTCTTATAAAATTGAGTTTTTCGAATATCTTATCTTTAAGCTCCTGCAAATCCCCTTCTTCAGCAGATATAAACATGACTTCTTCCTCAATCTCTTCCTCTGCTAACTGTTTCAACTCTTGATAATACTCTTCATCGACAAGATCCAATTTGTTCATGAGAACTAACCCTGGAACATATTTCCTATTATCCATAACAGCATCAATCAAACGCTCTTGATCCAGATTTTCTCTAATAATCACATCCGCATTTATTATCCCATTCTCTTCTAAAATTGACCTAATCTCACCCTCACTTAGATCCAAATCCACTGTAGAACTAATGTCAAGACCTCCACTCTCACGCTTCTGAATTTTCACCTTCGGAGGCTTTTCATCAACTCGAATACCTGCTTCTCTAATCTCCTGTTTAACACGATAATACTGCTCCGGCTGCAAGGAATCAATCATTAAAACAAGCAAATCCGCATTTCTCAACACGGAAATAACTTCCCTACCACGACCCTTGCCATCCGATGCTCCGGATATAATACCCGGAACATCTAATATCTGAATATTCGCACCTTTATACTTCAAAGAACCGGGAATAACTTCAAGAGTAGTAAACTCATAATCCGCCACCTCAGATTCCGCACCAGTCAAAGCATTAAGCAAAGTAGACTTTCCAACAGAGGGAAATCCCACCAATATAGCAGTCCCATCCCCTGACTTCTCAACAGCATAACCTTCACCACCACCCTCACTCTTCTCCTTTTCAATTTTCTCTTCCTTCAGCCTAGCCAACTTAGCCTTTAGCCGGCCTATATGCTTCTCTGTAGATTTATTGTAGGGAGTTTCTCTAATCTCCTGCTTTACTTCTTCTATTTCCTCTTCTACTGATGTCATCAAAATACAAAGCATTTTACTAAATAGAAAAGGTTAAGGGAAGAAACCGATTTTGCATTTTCCTAAAACTGAAAGTTTAAAAATTTAACAAAAAACAAGAGAACCAAACCAATCTTAATTAATAGACTTTGAAATATTACAAAGGATAAAAATGAACGAAATAAAAATACGAATCATCGACAAAGACGAAGATTTGTTGGAAAAAGCGGAAAGCTTCATCGAGGATAAAAAAGATTCTTATCAAATTGAAACTTTTACTTCTTCAGAAAAAGCGTTGGAAAAATTAGAAAAAACAACTCCGGACATCATAATTTCTGAATATGACTTACCGGAAGTAAATGGTCTCGAACTTTTGAAAAGATTAAGAGAAAAAGAGAAGAACATCCCATTTATTATTTTCACGAAAGTACAGGAAAGCGAGGTTCTGTTAAGAGCTCTAAAACTAGATGTCAATGATTATATTCTGAAAGGAAGAGACTCAGAAGCTGATTTAGAAAATCTTGTTAATGCTATCGAAGAAGTAGAACAAAAATATAGCGAAAAAGTTTCTGAAAATGAATTATTTCAAGATTTATTAGAACGGATACCAGATACGATTTACTTCAAAGATGAAGATGCTCGCTTTATCAGAGTGAGTAAATCTAAAGCTGAAGAGTTAGGGGCAGAAGAGGATGAGATTATTGGAAAGACGGATTTAGATTTTTATCCTAAAGAAACCGCCGAAGAGATGTATGAAGATGACATGGAAGTAATAGAAGAAGAGAAACCGATAATTGGCAGAGAAGAAAAGGTGCCAAGTCCAGATGAAGAGTGGTGGGCATCTACCACAAAAGTACCTCGATATGACGAGGAGGGAAACGTCATAGGCATGCTGGGGATTACAAGAGATATTACTGAGAAGAAGAAAGCTGAACAAAGAGAGGAATTTCTTCACACTTTATTAAGACACGATTTGAGAAATAAAATCAGTGTAGTGGATGGTTATCTAGATCTGCTTGAATCTTCAAAACTGTCAGAAGAACAAAAAGATTTTGTCAATAGAGCAATCAAAGCAGTCAAAGATAGTTCTGAATTAATAGAAAAAGTTAGAACGCTTAGAGAAGTTCGAGAAGAAAAAGCAGAAGAAGTTTCCCTAGACCAAATTATCGAAAGCGTAGTAATGGAAGAAAAACCTCAAGCAGAAAACGCAAACATTGAATTAGAATATGAAAGATGTGAATGTAAAGCATTAGCTGGAGCTCTTCTAGATGAAGTATTTTATAATCTAATCGAAAATTCTCTTCAACACCCCTCTGGATGTAATAAAATCACTATTTCTACGGAGGAAAAAGAAAGAACTGTAAAAGTAATAGTTGAGGATGATGGGTGCGGGATTCCAGATGATATTAAAGACGATATATTCGGGAAAGGATTCAAACAAGGACCGGATGCAGGGTCTGGACTAGGATTATTTCTTGTAAAAAGAATAGTAGAAAGTTATGATGGTAATATTACTATAGGAGATTCTGATGAAGGGGGAGCAAAATTCGAGATAAGTTTGAAAAAGGGATGAATGCCAATTTCATTATGAAAATTTAATCTTTCAAAAAAGTTGTAAAAAGTTTCTGAAAAAATGAAAATCGGAAAATTAAGAAGAAAACTTTCTGAAAATGATTTGGATGCTTTTATAGCTAACCAAAATGCTAGGTATTTAGCTGAAACTAATGCAGCTAGTGCCATTATTATATCTGAAGGTCAAACAATCCTCATCACTAACAGAATGAATTTCGATCTTGCGAAAAAGGAAAGTGATATAAAGGATGTTAGAGCTTTCGCGAAAACAAAAATTCCTGTTCGTGAAAGAGAAAATATTTTTTTCGGAACATTTGGAGAACTTACGGGAGAAATATTAAAAGAATTAGAATTATCTCAAGTAGGTTTTGACCAATTGGGTGAAGAAACTCAAGAAGATATTCAAGAGAACTGTAATGCAGAACTAAGCGAAAATTCTAATCTTGTCTGGAAATTGAGAAAAAGAAAAACTTCTGAAGAGATTAAAAAGTTAAGAAAATCTGCGGAAATAGCCAGTGAAGGTATGAAAAAAGCTAAAAATATCATAAAACCTGGTATTACAGAGATTGAAGTTGCAACAGAAGTAGAATACGAGATGCGGAAGCTCGGTTCCCAAGGAACCCCCTTCGATACAATTATAGCAGGGGGAAAAAATTCATTATACCCTCATGCAAAATCAACGGAGAGAAAACTAGGCGAACAAGAGTTAGTAACTGTCGATTTAGGAGCCCGTTGGGAGAGATATTGCTCTGATATGACCCGTACTTTTCCCATAAATCCTTCTGAAAAACAAGAAAAGATAGTAAAAATGGTGAAAAACTCCCAAGAAAAAGCTCTAAAAAAAGTTGAGGCCGGCGTGAAAGCTAAGAAAATTGACAAAGTAGCTAGGAACGCCTTGGATGGTGATTTTGAGATGTTTTATCTCCATGGTACTGGTCATGGTTTGGGTTTGGATATTCATGAATCTCCTAATTTATCACCTAGCTCGGATGATGTTTTGGAAGAAAATATGGTTGTGACTGTTGAACCGGGAATTTATGTAGATGATGTCGGTGGTTGTAGATTTGAAGATACTATTGTTGTAAAAGATGACGGATATGAAAAGTTAACTTCGCTATGATTCTTTACTTATCTTACCAATTTTAGCGTCTGTCACTTCTACAATATCATCTGGAAACAGTTCAACAAGTGTGTGAGTAGACCCTCCGCCAGCTATTACTTTGTCAAATTCCATAACTTTAGAATCAACAAAAGTTTTCAAATCGTGACCTACTGGCGGAACTTCTCCTACCTTATAATCTAAAAATTCTTCAACCTCTCTAGCCTTAGCAATCTTTACCTTAGAACCATGTATTTTTGCTAGTTTTTCTTCGTCAACTTCTGTATTTCCCGGAACGACCGATATTAAAGGCGTATCCTCCTCATCCTTAAAGACTACCGACTTTACAATTTCTTCCGGTTCTACTTCCAATTGTCTGGCAGCATCTTCTACTGTCAATGTGGGTTCTGAAAACTCAAAGAAATTGTACTCTATATTTTCTCTTTCTAAGAAATTTTTAAGTCTCTCAACCTTCATTTTATTACCCCTCCAACTATCTTTTTATAGAAAATAAAAATACTGGGTTAACCAAATAAGACAATTCAAAATAGTTATCTTTTAACCATAATGGATTAAGAAAGGAGAGTCGGTGAAAAATGAATAAGTTCAGAGAAATTGATAACATAGTCAACCTCGACTTGAACGGAAGAGGAATTAAAAAATTATATCAAGGAGTCGAAGATTCTTCACTTTGTTTAAAAGCTTCTAAAATAATTAGAAACGTTTTAGAGAACAAAAATCCTCAAGCTATACTAACCACAGGATTTCCCATACTGCCCGAAGAAAAACCAGAAACCGATGGCCCTCCCGGCACAATAATATTAGCGAAAGCATGTGAAGAATTGGGCATTAACACAGTCCTTATTTCTGACGAACCTTTTCTAAAATTATATCAAAATTTATCCGACCTGATAAACCTCAACTCAATAAAAATGGAAAAAATTCCGAAAAATGCCAATGAAGCTGAAGATAAATGTTCCTCCATCCTCAATAAATATGATCCTCAAGTCATAATCTCGATTGAAAGGCCGGGGATAAATGATAATGGAAAATATTGGGATATGAACGGGGAAGATATTACTGATATAGTAGGTAAAGTGGACGCTTTGTTTAGTAAGGCTGAAAAGAGAAATATTCCTACAATCGGCGTTGGGGATGGTGGAAACGAGATCGGTATGGGGAATATCAAATCTACGTTGGAAGAAGAAATTCCTAATGGTTCTAAGATAGCTTCTAAAACCGAAGTTCAAACCCTAGTAACCGGCGGAGTTTCGAACTGGGGTGCTTATGGGATTGTAACGGCTTTGTCTATTCTGGAGGGTAAAGACTTGCTTCATGATTCAGAGATGGAAGAGAGTTTGATAAAGACTTGTTTGGAAAATGGAGCTATAGATAGTTTCAGTAAAAGTTCTAAGTATAAAGTAGATGGGATTCCAGGTAATATTCATGAAAAAATTGTAGATGTTCTAAATTTTTTAGTTAATAGTGAATATTAGAGGTTTTTATTTAATGGTAGAAACCTTTGTAAAATGTAAACGTTTAAGTCAAATCGGTGAAATTTTCTTAGGGTGAGCTTATGGAAAGAGAAGAGTGGGAAGAAGAATTCACAGAATGGTTCAACGAAGCCCTTAGTGAAGGAGAAATAATGGACATCCAATACCCAGTCAAGGGGCTTTATGTCTGGAAACCTTACGGTCTTAAACTTCGAAATAATACAATGGACATTATCAAAAACCTACTCGAAAATCGAGACCATGAAGAAGTACTATTCCCATTACTAATTCCAAGAAATATCTTCCAAAAGGAATCCGAACATATCGAAGGTTTTGAAAACGAGGCTTATTGGGTTACACATGGCGGAAAAAAAGAATTGAATATGGATTTAGCTCTCAGGCCGACAAGTGAGACTTCTATTTATCCTATGCTTAATAGGTGGATTAGGTCACACACTGATCTTCCTTTGAAGATTTACCAAATTGTGAATATTTTTAGACATGAGACTAAAATGACTAAACCTTTGATCAGATTGCGGGAAGTTACGACCTTTAAAGAAGCTCATACTGTTCATGAATCGGAAGAAGAAGCTGAGAAACAGGTGGAGGAAGCTGTGGAGGTTTATAAAGAGTTTTATGATAAATTAGCAGTTCCTTATAAGATAACTAAAAGACCTCCTTGGGATACTTTTGCAGGTGCGAAATATTCTATAGCTTTCGATACACTAGCTCCTGACGGACGGACTTTACAGATTGGGACAGCTCACAATCTCGGTCAAAATTTTGCGAAAGTTTTTGACTTAACTTTCGAAACTTACGAAGGTGAACAAGAGCATGTTCATCAAACAAGTTATGGAGTTTCAGATCGGGCTATTGCTTCGATAATCATGGTTCATGGTGATGATAGAGGTTTATGCTTACCTCCAGAAATCGCACCTATTCAAGTTGTGATTGTGCCTATTCCCTATCAAGAAGAAGATGTTGATGTTACTGGATTTGCCGAAAATGTCAAGAAAGAATTAGAAAAAGCTGGGATTAGAACGGAGTTAGATGATAGAGATTTGAGACCTGGAGACAAATACTATAGATGGGAGCGGAAAGGCGTTCCCCTAAGGATCGAAGTCGGACCGAATGAAGTAAAAGAAGATAAAATAACTCTGGTTCTAAGAGATACTGGAGACAGAGAAGAAGCAGATCGAGAAACCTTGATTTCCACGGTAGAAGAAATGTTTGATACTATTTTTGAAGCATTGAAAGATAGAGCAAAATCGTTCCAAGAGGAAAAAATCTTCGAAGTTGAAGAATTAGAAAAAGCTAGAAGTCTATTAGCCGATAGGGAAGGAATAGTTAGAATGCCTTGGTGTGGCAAAAAGAAATGTGGATTGAGAATTGAAGACGAAACAGGTGGCGATGTTCTGGGAAGAGAAATCGAAAAAGAGGATAAATTGGGAAAGTGTCCAATTTGCGGAGAAGATAGTGAACCAATTCTTATCTCAAAAACTTTCTGAATCCGAAATAACTTCTTCAACTTCTTTCACGGAAGGAAAACCTGTAGGGCCTTTATATTCTATTTTCAAACCGGCTGCCACATTACCAAATTTAGCCGCTTCAAAAGGGTCTTTCGTTTTAAGATATCTAGATAAAAACGCAGCACCAAAAACATCCCCCGCACCTGTAAGATCTTCAGCCTTGACATCCAAACTATCAATTTTCGTGGTTTTTCCATCACTAAGAATCTTACAACCCTCACCACCAAGGGTTAATATCGCTACCTCAGGACCCATCTCTATAAGGTTTTCTAGCACTTTTTCTGACGTTTCATCGAAAACTTCTAACTCATCCTTTCCAACTTTCACTATTTCCACATTTTTAAGATAAGTTTCAAGATCTTCAGGCTTTTCAAGACTTATTTCTCCAGAGCTCCCTATTTTTCTGAAAACTCCTTGAGGATCAAACATCGTGATACCCTCACCCTCTTGAGCAATTTTTTTCAAAGTTTCTGGAGGCAATTCATTGACCACGGGAGAAACATAAAATCCCTCTGCGTTCAGATAAGCTTGTGGGATATCTTCCGGCCTTATAGGATCTGCAACTTCTTCACAAGTCTGTTTCCGCTCGTCATCTTCTGTATATTTATTTTCAAACTTTGTGGTCTTTCCAGAAATAGCAAGTATACCTTCAGTGTTCAGACCGAATTTGCTGAAAAGTGGCGGAAAATGTTCTGGGAAATCCTGACCAAGTTTAGAAACCACACCCACTTCCTCACCTAGCCTAGTCAAAGCAAAGCCGGCATAAGTCGGCGTCCCACCAAGCACGTTCTCCACAACACCATGAGGAAACACATTAACATCTACCGTCACGTGACCGGCTACAACCATATCTAGTTGAACCGTCATCTCCCCCTTTCCCCCTCTATAAACTCTTCAACTGCCTCCTTAGCTTCAGGATCAGTCATCTGTTCCGGCGGGTGCTTAAACGAATAAGAAGAAATACTAGTTAGAGGACCTCCTACTCCCCGATCCTGAGCTAGCTTAACAGCTCTTATCGCATCTATCACAACACCAGCACTATTAGGTGAGTCCTCAACCGACAATTTCGCATCAATTGTCAAAGAAACATCGCCAAACTTCTTACCCTTCACATAAATGTAACAAACTTTATTGTCATCCAAAAACGGAATATAATCACTTGGCCCTATTCTTAACGGAACTTCATAAGGAACCTGAGAGGATACTGCCTCAGTTTTACTGGTTCTTTTCGTGCTAAGCCTCTCTTCTTCTAACATATTTAGAAAATCAGTATTTCCCCCCACATTTAACTGAAAACTTTCCTCGACCTTAACCCCTCTATCCTTGAGCAAATTAGTTATCGTTCTATGCAAAATTGTAGCGCCTACTTGCGACTTTATGTCATCACCAGCACACGGGATTCCTGCTTCTTCAAATTTTTTAGCCCATTCCTTATCAGAAACTACAAATTCGGGAATACAATTTACAAACCCTACTCCGGCCTTCAACGCTTGTTTCGCATAATATCTTGTCGCTTCAAAACTACCAACCGGCATATAATTAATTAAAACATCAGTATTGGTTTCTTGAAGAACTTCCCCAACATTAGCAGCCTCTCGAGTTTTATCTACTGGTATCTTACCTTTCAAATACTTACCGAGACCATCTCTAGCCTGACCTTTCAAAACTTCAACATCCAAGTGAGGAACATCGGAAAATTTTTCTGTACAATTTGGTTTAGTGAATATAGCTTCCGACAAATCTTTTCCTACTTTGTTGGCATCGACATCGAAAGCTGCTGAAAAATTAATATCTCCTACATGATACCCTCCGAAATCCACATGCATAAGACCGGGAACAGGAGCTCCTTCTTTAGCATCTTTATAGTACTCCACTCCTTGGACAAGTGAAGAAGCGCAGTTTCCAATTCCTGCTATCGCCACATTCAACTTTCCCACAATAACACCTTCACCTTCTACACGAGTTTACATCAAGAAAAGAGCCTCTTTAAGTTTGCGGATTATAAGGATAAAACTCCAATCTTTACTCATAAACGGTTATCCAATCTACGGTTCGCTGCATGAATTCTTTGAATAATAGTAATCACTGTAAGCACAATAATAACCGCCAACGCTATAGAAACATAACCCAATAAAGCACCAACAGCAAGTATAATCAATCTTTCAGCCCTCTCACCTATTCCCACATCCAAATCCCCAGTCCCTTCAGACTCAGCTCTCGCCCTAACATAACTCACAAGATAACTCCCTACCAAAGCCAAAGAAGGTAGAATCCAAGAAGGCTCCTGCAAAAGACTGCCCATACCGCCTCCAATAATCCCAATATAAAGAGTTCCATCAGTAATTCTGTCAGAAACAGAGTCAAAAATTCCACCTATTTCAGAAACCTCTCCAGTAACTCTAGCTACAGTCCCATCAAGAATATCCAAATAACCACCTGCCAAAATAACCAATCCTGCCCAAAAAGACCTCTCTATAAAGAACAAATATCCACCAAAAATTCCAACAATAAGTGCAATCAGAGTAATGTGGTTAGGTCTTAAACCCAGTCGAATAAAGGGTTTTGCCGATGCTTCAACCCAAGGTTTCACTTTATCCCTGATTTTGCTTAAAACCAAATCGGGAGCACCTCAAAAGTCAAGAACTAAGAGCGGGATTTTAATCTTTGCAATACTGATTCTTTAAAGACTCTCTCTTGATTCCCTGTTTTCATATTTTTAATAGTGACCCTACCCTCCTCCATATCTTCAGGCCCTATGATTATACTACGTTTAGCGTTTCTAGAATCTGCATAGCTAAGAGCTTTGCTTAAATTCCGACCCATTAGATCTATATCTATCCTGAAACCCTCTTTTCTTAGCTCTCTTGCCAAACTTAGACTTTCTTCTAGCATTTGTTCTTCAGTTGGAAGAAGCATTGCATCTAGGTCCGGGCCCTCCTCTCTTTCCTCTATTTTCTCTAAAACTCGGGCTATTCTATCTACTCCGAATCCTACTCCCACGGCGGGTTCCGATTCTCCCCCTAAAGATTCTATTAAGTCGTCATACCTTCCACCCCCACCCAATTGCACATCATTATAGTAGACCTCAAAAACCGAACCTGTGTAATATTCCAACCCTCTAGCAACCCCTAAGTCTATCTCATAACTCTCCACACCCATTTGCTGAAGTCTTTTCAAAATGTTCCGAAAATTATCCACTATCTCACTCGCCCCAGGAACCTCATCGAGCAAAGATTCTGCTTCATCAACAACTTCCTCAGAACTCCCGGATAGACCAATCAAATCCCAAATTTTTTCCCGAACTTTATCCTTTACACCTAAATCCTCAAGCCATTCCTCCAACCTCTCATCATCATTACTATCAATAGCCCTCAAAACCGGATCTTGTTCCTCCCTAGAAACTTCTCCAAATTCAAGCAAACTCCTCAACAAACCGATATGACCCAAACGCAAAGAATAATTTTTCAACCCCATCCTCCTTAAAGCATCATTCGTAAGAGCTATAACTTCCGCATCAGATTCAGGACGTTCAGAACCAATAAGCTCCACACCCGCCTGCAAGAATTGTCTCCATCTTTCGGCCTGGGGGCGCTCATATCGAAAGCAAGGACCGAAATAGAACATTTTTAAAGGCTTCGGCTCTCGTTTAAGATCATTATTATATAACCTGATTGAGGGGGCTGTTAGTTCAGGTCTAAGAGCAAGTTTTCGATCAGATTTATCTTTAAAGTGATATATTTGGTCCATTATCTCGGAACCGCTCTTTTGTGTAAACAATTCTAATTTTTCAAAAATCGGAGTTTCTATTTCTCCATATCCATATCTTTTGAAAATATCTTTTAGCTTTCTCTGGGCTTCTCTAACACGATTTAATTCTTCACCCCAAAGATCACGTGTTCCACGAGGCCTCTTCATCTAATCATCCCTCTTTACCACTTCTTACAAATAATTAGAAACTTCCTCATAATCCACTTTATAAACTGCAGCCTGTCCTGCAGGACTCCGATAAACCTCTTCTAAATAATCTGGCATCTGATACCGTTGCTCCAAAGCTCTCAATATCATAGGCACCCCTTCAAAATCACCTAATCCACCACCTTGTACATTTTGTCCTTTTCCAAGAAACATCCAAAGAAGTTTTGATTTATCAGGAGACTGATTAAATGAATAATTCATCAACCTACCTTGTTGAGCATCATAAATAACATACCCTGCCAGCTCCTCATTATCTTGAGTGATAGGAGCCCCTCTAAAGTTAAATATAACATTCTCTTGCTCAAACTGGAAAACATAAGCCATCCTAGACTGTTGTATTTTTGAAGTTGTTTCCACATTACTATAGGTACTCATTATAGCTGATTGGCGCATAGTCGTCCGCCCCGACAAAGAATTGTTAAATATCAAGTAGTCCATATCCACGTTAAAGTTTTCACGATAAGTGTTAATCAACCACGCCATATAGTTCTCATCTCCTGTGAGATTCATTTTTTGAACATCTATTCTACGACCATTTATTTGATATTTAGGAGCAGGAACTCCTCCTTTACCTACTATTTTACCTTTTCCATCCTCTCCGACGAATTTTATATAATCAGGAGGTTTTATTCCAGAAGACTTCCTCCATTCCCCTCTCCGACCAGTGCTCTGAGCTCCATCAGTTATAGAAGGACGATTAGCAGCACCTGTAGCAAAATGTCCATAGGACCAAGGAATCACTAAAGTAGAATTTTCAGGAGAATTTTCCCTAATCCACCAAAAGGAGTCCTCCAGAGATTGATAAAAATCAGTAGGTAAAGAGCTCCCATGAGGATATGGAACCGTATCACTCGCATGGTTCTCCGCCCTAACATTTGTGATAAAGGGCGCAATCAAAAACAAAAACACAAGTGCCAAAACCAAAGGTTGTCGAAATTTCTCCAACCAGTCCGAAAATGCGAAAGATGGAGAAAACACTAAATCCTGCATCCACATTACTAAAACTCCAAAACCAAAACCAGCTAAAATAGGCCACATCGGCCAGAATATTCGGATGAATCGGCTTTGGGCAAGTGGCATTGGTAAAACAACTATTAGCCATGCGAAGGCGTAAAGTTCGTGTTTTTTAGCTGTCATAAATACTTTTGATAGTGCTATGATTATTAATCCTACAGTGATGCTTGTTAAGGTTGTATTTCCGTAAAGCTTTGGATTAACCCAATTGGCGAAGTATTTTGAGAGCTCGGAAGCTGCAGGCGTTTGCTCTGTCGCTATCGTAGGGAATGAAACACCGCCCCCTCCCCCTCCTCCAGATATTCCAAGGAATTGGGGTATTCTGCTTGTCGCTAAGTTTGACCACAAATTCGGACCATATTCCCCCAACGTTATCGCTATAACTGTTGAGATACCGATTAGAGCCATTATTCCACCTATTATCCGAAGGCTAAACCTTTCCTTGAGTGTAGAAATAATGTTCTTTTCTATTGCTTCAAGAGCATCCCAATCTCTACCTATTCTAATTAGACCTGCGAGTAAGGAGAAGACTCCGAGCAGTGAGGCGATATCAAAGTTTGCAAATGTACTTCCAGCCGCTAGAAGTCCTATTCCAGTTATAGTAAATCCTAATCCATCGACTGCTCTCTCAGTTATAATAAGAAACAAGGTTGCACCTATAATTGCGGAAAGGAACGGTGCGCCTGGCCAAGTTAGTAAAAACATTCCATAAAGCAATCCTCCAAATGCGGCGTTCTTCAGGATTTCCGGCCCTTGTGATTTTAGAACTCTTGCCACAGCGTAGAATAACCATGTTCCGAAGAAAATTAGAGTTATTTCTCTGTCGAAAGCTCCGATTTTAGTCCAGTATATTGATCCCACTAAAGTGCTGAAAAATAAGGCAGATGCACAACCTGCAATGTCGCCGCCCAGTTCTCTCGCTGCTAAAAAGGCTCCAATCATAGAAATTGCGAATATGAAGGGTGAAAAGTATTTTTGAAGATTTAGAAGGGACACTTCAGGATTGACCGAATTTAACCCTCTATACATCGTTACCAGCATCAAGGGTTGAAACTGGTGTTGTTTTTCTACGGACTTGCCTTGAGGTGGATGAGACAACTCATACGTATTAACCATTCCATTTTGACTATTCATCTCTCTGGCTATTCCGTAAAAGAACCCGCTGTCGGAAGTGGTCAAATTTTGGTAATTCCCACCAGCAGTGGATAAATGATAAAATGAAAATACGGCTAGGCCTGCTACTAGCCCAACTATTATCCATCGTCTATAATTCACTTTGACACCTTACACCATTAGGTGGCGCCGGCCTTTAAAATAATTCTGGGATGTGTTTTTATTCCTCTTCATCAACTTCTTCGACAGTCTCTTCAACGTCTTCTTCGGACACTTCTTCTTCAGTTGGTGGGGAAGGTGCTGGTTCGGCTTCTTTGGTAGTTGCCATTATCCAACCTAGCCAGAAACCTAACCCTGTGGCTATTAGAACAACGACCGTTACTGGTAAGGCAAATTCTAAACCTATGCTTCGAGAACTTTCTACGCCGAATAGGATCTGCTCTAAACTGAAGTAACCGATTCCCACGTGCAATATTGCAACGATAGCACTAACGATGCAGAGAAGGCCTCCCAATATTCTAGATGAGTTCATTTATAATTCACCTCAAACCTACGTACATGTCTTCGGAGATTATTTAAATAAGTTTTTACCTTCATCGAAATCCTCACAAATTTACTTAATCCTGTGAACAATGAATCCTCTTTAGATTTTTACTCATGCCTAACATTGGAAAACATTTTCACAGTATTGAGGGAATAATATGCTCAATAAAAATCACACAGGCTTGGAGGGTTTACTCAGGAGGATTTTAGAGAATTCTCCTCAACAAGTATGGGAAATATTTGGCGAAAATCTCATTCGCAAAAAATGAGCTTAGTAATCATATATCCAGTAGTATGAATAATCGTTAGATAAGAAATATTAGAACTCCAGGAACCGGGGCCTGCATTTTTTCCCGTTTTTAGTTGTGATTTGTGGTTTTAGGAGGCTTTTTATACCAAACTCTTAAATACCGGAGGTCTACTTAAAGTATACTGCAGTAAGACTGACGTTAAAGTGTAGTCTTGCTGTAGTAAGGAGGATGAGCAGGTGCCCAAAAAAAGTCAAAAAAAGACAGAGGTCCGCGTCTTTCTAGAAGGAGTCCAACTTAAAGTCGTAGACGAATTAATCGGGGCCTTCGGCAGTACAAGGAGCGAAGTGATTAGAAATCTGATACAAGCTTGGATGAACGACAACAGCGTAGAAAAACTAGGTAAAAACCTCATCGAACTAGCAGAAGAAGCCGAAGAAGAAGGTTATATAGATCAAAGTGAAGACTGAGGTAAAAATATGAATAAAAAAGCACCTGATAAGAAAAAATCAAAATTATCAGAAAGGGGGTATAAAAATGGGTAGTCCACTTCAAAGTGCAATTCAAGGAGTAGACAAATCAACTTCCTCATCAAAATCAACTCAAACAACTCCTTCATCATCAATCACAAAAACAGAAATACAATCTCAAAAACCAAACATAATCGTAGCTGGAATAGGTGGAGGCGGAAATAATACGATAAACAGAGTCGCAGCAAAAGGAGTTAAAAAAGTAAAAAAAGCGGCAATAAACACGGACAAAGCTCATTTAAAACAAGTCAAAGCGGATAAGAAAATACCTATCGGGGAAGAAATAACTCAAGGTAGAGGAACTGGCGGCTCTCCAAAAGTAGGGAAAAGAGCAGCTGAAAATTCAATAGACAAATTTAGAGATCTTTTCCGAGGAATGGATTTCGTTTTTCTCGCTTGTGGACTTGGAGGAGGTACAGGAACAGGAGGAACACCAGTAGCGGCTAGAATAGCCAAGGAAGAAGGAGCAGTAGTAACAGGCGTAGCTACTACACCATTCAAAGTAGAAAACAGAGGCAAAACCGCCAAAAAAGGATTAGAAAAATTAAGAAAACACGCAGACTCAGTCATCATCATAGACAATAACAAATTATCCGATATGGCTTCAGGCCTGCCTATGCGTTACGCTTTCACCATGGCGGATGAAGTTTTGACCAGAACTTTGAAAGGTATAACTGAAACCATCATGGTTCCTAGCCTGATTAATCTCGACTTTGCCGATGTAAAAGCCATCATGAAAGAAGGCAATCTAATACTAGTGGGGACAGGTGAAGCGGAAGGGGAAAACAGAGCGGAAAAATCCGCTAGACAAGCCCTTTCATGTCCTCTTTTGGGTGATGTTGATTACTCTAGTGCGGAAGGTGTTTTGATGCACATATCTGGATCAGATGTTAAGTTGTCTGAAGCGGACAAAGTAGGGAAAATTGTAAAGGAAGAGGTTAACTCAGAAGCTCAAATTATTCCCGGGGCTAGGATAGATAGAGGTTTAGAAGACACTTTACAAACCATTCTTCTCATAAGCGGAGCAAGTTCACCTCTCATACTCGGTCCAGCCTCCGAGAGCGGGGAAAAACCCCCTGGGGAACCCAGCCGAGAAAAGGCTGGGTCTCCTCTCAACCTCAATCTTGGGCACCTATAACGTGGAGAACTCTATAAAGAGCCCTCCGCAAATAATTTGACAGGGGAAGGAACCGCCCGAAAACGGACACCTTCCCTTCTCTTATTTTTTTTATAACTTCGTCTTTAGAAGGTTCGCATTTAACTTTTATTCCTGCTAATCCTATATCATCAGGAAAGTGAGCATCAGAGCCTCCAGTTTCATCTAAATTATTATCTTTTGCAAATTTTTTTGCAAATCTATTACCTACGTACCTTTTCGAATTAAATGTTTCAACAGCGTCGAACTCCGCATTTAGAGCTGAGAAAGGTTTCGGGTCAAGGCTAAAAGGGTGAGCAGAAATAGCAACTCCACCATTTTCTCTGATTCTTTCGACCGTTTCTTCAGCTGACAATTTTGAGGGAATTAATTCTCTTATTCCTAATCCTAAGATATGACCATGTTTGCTCGAAACTTCTATCCCAGGTATAACCAAAAAATCTTCTTTTTCTCCAATTTTAAGAGCCTTCTCCAAACCGTTTACACTATTATGATCGGTTATTGCAATCCCGTCCAGTCCCTTCTTCTTTGCCGTAGTTATTGCTTCTTTTAAAGTGGTAGGAGAATCTCCTGAATGTATGGTGTGTACATGTAGGTCTATAGTAAGCATAAATTATCAACTAATCTAGGTTTTCCAGAGAATTGTGAAATATTACGATGTAAATAAGTTATTTTATCTCAGATCCGGTTTCTATTTCTCTCTCAGGCTTCAAGAGGACAGGCTCATCCTCATTGACTGTAGCAGCTAAAATCATGCATTCGCTTTTAACACCCATTAGTTCCGAAGGTTCAAGATTTACTAGAACGGGCACTTGTTCACCTTCCAATTCATCAGCTGAGTAATAACCTCTTAATCCAGCTACGCTTTGTTTAATCTCTCCACCTACGTCGATATGCAACCGGTATAATTTGTCTGCTTCCTTGATTTCATCAACATTCTCTATACGTCCTATTCTTAGATCAAGGTCTTGGAACTCCTCAAATGAAATCATTTCTTCTTTCACCTCCTCCTTTTCTTCTTTAGTTTCAGATTCGATTTTTTCAAAAAGGATTTCTGGTCCTTGAATTTCAAGTCCCGAATTAATCCGGTATTTTTTCGTATCTTCAATTTTTCCTCTTTCTATGTTCATCATTTCAAAAATTTTTTCGGAGGACTCTGGAATGAATGGATAAAGTAATATTGAAAGGGTATCCACTAAGTTCGCACAATTGTATAAACAATTGCTAGCTTGGTTTTCATCAGCGTTCCAAGGTTCACATTTTTGGAAATATTCATTTCCCTTTCTAGCTAGAGATATAATATCCTTCAAAGCTCTATTAACATCCGGTTCGTCCAAAGATTCAGTTACCTCTTCAACTTTATCAGAAACATCAGTAGCTAAGTCTGAATCTTTTTCTCCATCCGGTACTTGATTATCAAAATTATTTTGAATGAAAGTTAATGTCCTATGAACAAAATTACCAACCGTATTTGCCAACTCGTTATTATACCTAGTTATCAAATCCCCCTCAGAAAAATCACCATCCTCACCTATAGTCTTCTGTCTAATTAGGAAGTATCGAAAAGCATCAGCACTATATTTATCACTCATCTTGACAGGATCAACCACATTTCCCTTACTCTTAGACATTTTTTCACCCTCCCTAGTCCAAAACCCGTTAACCAATACACGATCAGGAAGTTCCAATCCAGCAGAAGAAAGTAAAGCCGGCCAAATGACTGCGTGGAACCATGTTATGTCTTTCCCTATGACGTGATAATCAGCGGGCCAGTATTTTTCGAATTTTTCGCTGGGATAGTTTAGTGCGGATATGTAGTTGGTTAGTGCGTCTACCCAGACGTAGATTCCGTGTTCTTCTGATTGTGGGAAGTCTACTGCCCAGTCGAGGTCTTTTCTGGTTATGCTTAGGTCTTCTAATCCTTCTTCGATTCTGTTTATCATTTCGTTTTTTCGAGTTTCGGGGATTACGAATTTGGGGTTTTTTTCATAATGTTCTAGTAGTTCTTCTTCGAAGTCGCTTAGTTTGAAAAAGTGGGTTTCGTGACTTCTTTGTTCCACCGGTCTGTCACATTCCGGGCATTTTTCATTTACCAATTTTCTTTCGGGCCAAAAGGTTTCACATGGGACGCAGTACCATCCTTCGTATTTTCCTTGGTAGATGTCTTCGTTTTCTTGGATTT